>CAYWKY010000047.1:0-11655 GCA_964458915.1 uncultured Faecalibacterium sp. | reverse complement strand
GAGCTTAAGTTCTACAGCAACAGAGTTAAGATGGACGACAAGTTTAACACAAATGTCAAGGGTCTTCACTGTCTTGGCGACTCCTCAGGCTGGACAAGAGGTCTTATGATGGCCAGTGTTATGGGCGTACTCATGGGCAGAGAGCTAATATAAAAGCTTTGTGCAACATTAACAAAAATCACTTTTCTTGTTAAAAGTTATTGACAAATGGTGCTTATTGGTATATACTTTAGATGTAAAAAAGAGAAAGGGGTGTTACCAATGTACCATTAAGTCGGGTGCAAGTGTGAAATATATCAGCCCGTTGCGACAAGAAAAATTGCCGATTAAACAATTAATTGAGATAACTTCAGACTGCACCTCAGTCGAGAATATATAGCACAAGAATGTGGAAAATTGATTTGTTAATAGGGTAGTGTTCAGCTAAAGCTGACGAGCCAAAACTAAAGGTTATAGTATAAATAGCAGTTGATTTCAGCCACAGTGCAAAGACAATTGAATAGCAATTTATAACTAATCGTATTTAAATTTTCTTTCAGATTTTTTGCTGACACCGTATACTCCTGCGGTGTCGGCTTTTTGTGTACCTGCCGATAAGGTGAGTGCTCTTGAAAAGGGTCGAACCTATTATTTTAAATTGCGAGCTCATAAGAAACTTGATAACGGTGATTATATTTATGGCCGTTTTTCGGTTAAAGCAGTGTTTGTAAGTGACTTAATAGCTTCATCACCCTAAAAAGGTAAAGTCACCTTAACGTGATCTAAAACGCTGTCATACAAACTAAAAACCTATGAGTCTGAAAAAAATACATATAAATATGAGCTTTATTATTCGACAGACGGAAAACTTATAAAAAGCTTGCGAAAACAGATAAAACATCATTCACAAAATCAGGCTTGACAAGTGGCAAAACATACTATTTTAAATTAAAGCCATTGGTAATTAGTAAAAGCGGATCAACTGTTTCTAAAGCAATTAAATTGAAAATCAAATAATCACTTCACCTCGGCGTTTTTGTCGGGGCGAAGCTTTTCGGCGGTATATTTCTTACCTTCACCGCCTGCTTACCCACGTACACAAAAAGGCAAATTATAATCACGCATTGACAAATAATTGTCGCAGTAGTATAATTAGCTCGACAAAAAAATCAGATAAAAGGATTGTTAAGATGAATCAGTTTTTTTATGATGAATTAAAATGCTGTGTCACTGCGCTTAAAAAAGCCGGTGTTAACCCTGCACTTTACCATGACGAAATTAACATTGTTGCGGATGAACACTCTTTGAGCGCTTATCTCGCAGGCTTTTTTATGCTTAGCGCTAAAAATTCTCCCTGCACTGTCAATGTTATTTCTAAAGGACAACTTAGAAATAAAAAGCTTTTCGACGAAGTTGCGGCTGAGTTTAAAAACGGCACGCTGAATTTCTTCGATAGCCTTGATGATTACGAGTCAAACCGTGGTTCGCAAACTATAACCCATATCTACTATTTAGCTAATTTACAGCTCGATTGCTATAACGATGAAGAATTCGTTAAAGAAAAGAAGCTTGATATGGTCTCTTGGCTAAATTTTGCCCGTGATAACAACAGCAGCTTTGTTTTTCTGCCTATATTCAATTTCGCTTCGCCCTTTGACGAGGGTATTATAAGCATTTCTGAGCGTGAGGTTGAGGCACTCGCTGAGTTTGACGACAGCTTCACTAAGGGCAAAATTCTCATGGAAATGGAGGAGCTTTGCCGAGAAAGCTTCCGCAATAAAAACACCCCCATGAATGTTGTTCGCTTTGACAATATTTTCGGCCCTATGGTTGAGGATACAACAAAGCTCGGCATTGGCAAAATCATTTCTGAGCTTAAGGAAAACAATAAAATTCTCTTTAAAAAGTCCGATAATATAACTCATTACACAGGCTGTTATATCCGTGAGGCTGTGACCGCTGTTTGTATGGTAAGCATAGTAGGTAAAAACGGCAACATTTATAATGCTGCTAACTATAACTTCACTATCCATGATGTTAAGGACGCGCTTTACACTCACTTTGATTCAAGAAATCCTGCCGCCGATTTTGACGACGATATAATGGACGGCTGGATTAATGAGAAGAACTATGAGTGCTTAGCTAATTTAAAGATTCAATCCCTGGGCTGGACAGAGGAAACACCCTTTGATGAAGCAATTTACAGAACTGCTTTAACGGAAATCGACTGGGAATATAAAGGGGATTTCTTCGTTGATATATATCAAGGCAAAATTGAGAGAATCAAACGCATTGAAATGGATATAATGCGTGAAATTGACCGCATTTGCCGTGAGAATAATATTAACTACTTCCTTGTCGGTGGCTCTCTTTTGGGCGCAATAAGACACAAAGGCTTTATCCCTTGGGACGATGATATTGATATTGGTATGCTTCGTGAAGATTTCGAGAAGTTCCGCCATATTTGTCCAAAGCTTTTGCCGTCGCATTTGAGCTATCAGTCATATACCGATGAGCCGACTTCACACTATATTTTCGATAAAGTACGTTTGAAAGACACATATTTTAGCACTAAGTTCTCCAACAGATTTATCGATATTGAAAACGGTATATTCATCGACATTCTTGTTTACGACAAAACAGCTAACTCAAACTTCTTCCAGAAGCTTCATATAAATTCTATAAGATTTTTCCGCAGACTTATTAATATTCGCTGGGTAGGCAAAGCAAGACGAGGCATACATTACACAGCCTCAAAGATTATGCTTCCCATAATGAAAAAGATTCCGTTTTTGACATATCACCATTTCTTCGAAAAAGCTCTTCAAATGTTTGACTTTAAGAAGAATAGTAAATATCTCATTGACGGTGTTGGTCAAAATCTTGAAAAAGGACCTTTCCCTGCTGAGTGGTTTGAGGATTTGATAGATGTTCCCTATGAAGATATGGTATTTAAAGCACCAAAAGCTTATGATGCTTATTTAAAGCATTGGTACGGTGCAAAATATATGGAGCTTTTGCCCCTTTCTTCAAGAAACTCAGGTCACGCTCTTGCAAGACTTGACCTTGGTAAATATTTATATAAAGACACTGAAAATATGCCCGTTCGTGAGGTTGACTTAAACGGTGAGCTTTTTGAAAAAACTGTTTTTGAAGATGCCGATGAGGGTATGGACGAAAACTTTCTTGATGAAATTTCACTTATCGACAGCGAAATTCTCAATAATAACATGAGCTATGGCGCACTCAATAAATGTGAAATTAATATTATTGGTGACGAGCATACACTTGCAGCTTATCTTGCGGGCTATTATATGTTCCGCAACAATGCAAACGGCGAGGGTAGTGTAAATGTTATTTTAGAGGGCAAGTGCCGAAACAAAGAGCTTTATGATCAAATCAGCGAAAAATTTGACGGCAACGCTCTGTTTAATATTTATGACAGCGTTGATAAATACTATAGCATAAGCAAGCCTAATGCAAAGCGTGTGTACTTCTATCTTGCAAATCTGCAGCTTCCCGAATACGCTGACGATGAGTATGTAAGAGAAAAGAAAGCTAATCTTCGCAAGTGGCTTTCAATTGCAAGAAATACTAATGCCAGATTCACTTTTATACCTATATTCAATTTCGCTAAGCCTTTTGATGACGGTGTAGCTGCTGTGTCGGAGCGTGAAGTCGAATCGCTTGTACTTTACGAAAAGGATTTCCGTCAAGGCAGAGTCCTTATGGAGCTTGAAGATGTTTGCAGAAAATCCTTGTCATATAAGAAAAATTTCCTAAAGGTTGTTCGTTTTGACAATATTTTCGGACCTTTTGTTGAGGATACCTCAAAGCTTGGTATTGGCAGAATATTAGCTGAGCTTAAAAATAATAACTCGATAACATTTAACAAAAGCGATAGTGTTGTCAACTATTCCGGTTGCTATATTCGTCAAGCTGTTACCGCTGTTCACTGCGTAACACTTAAGGGCAGAACAGGTAACATCTATAATGCATCTAATTATAACTTCACTTTGCATGACATCAAAACTCTTCTTTATAATGCTTTTGCCGAGAGAAATCCGGCTGTGAAGTATGTTGAGGATATTGAAAGTATACCGAAAGAAAAACATTATGAGCGCTTAGGCAATCTGAAGCTTAGAGACATTGGCTGGAAAGAGGCTACACCTCTTGATGAGGCACTTGCGAGAACTATTTATGCTGAGCTTGAAGCAAGCGATGACGATAGTATCAGCCGTACTCTTTATCAAGGTAAGCTCGATAAGATACGCAAGCTCCAGCTTGAAATTCTCAGCGATGTTGACCGAATTTGCCGCAACAATAATATTAAATATTTCCTTGTTGGCGGATCACTCTTAGGTGCTGCAAAATATGGCGGATATGTACCATGGGAGGATACACTTGATATTGGTATGTTCCGTGAGGATTACGATAAGTTTAAGGCTATTTGCCCCAAGGAATTATCCGATAAGCTTAAATATCAAAGCTACGAAAAGGGCAGTGCTTCCCATTTTGTACACGACAAAATCAGACTTAATGACACCGGATTTTTCACCGCTGTGTCTGAAAATCACAAAATGGTTGACTTGGGTCTGTTTATCAATGTTTATGTTTACGACAAAACAGCAGGTACTACTGTTGGAAGACAAATACATTCGTTCACTGTTCAAAACCTTAGAAGACTTATTAATCTTCGTTGGCAGAACAAGGCGATACCGGGACCGCACTATAAGCTTATGAAGCTCGTGTTACCGTTTGTTCGTTTGGTACCATTTAATGTTTACCATTCACTGCTGAATAAGGCGCTTAAGCATTACAACAAAAACGAAAATTGCGTTTTCCTTATTGACGGCGAGGGTCTCAGCCTTCATAAGGGTGCTTTCCCTGCTAAGTGGTTCTATAATCTCACAGAAATGGAGTTTGAGGGAATTAAGCTTCCTGTACCCGAATATTATGACGATTATCTTAAGCATTTCTATGGTGTAAACTATATGAAAACTATACCTGAGAACAAGCGTCACAGTGGTAGAAAGATACTTCGTATTGACCTTGGTAAGTATCTTTATAGCGAAACCGCAACAAAACAGGCACATAAAAAGAACGCAAAAGGCGAGCTTTACGAGGTAAAGTGAGCTATATAAAACCGAATAGCTTTAGGTGGAGAGAAAGCTCCGATTTCATTCTATACTTTGAGTGAAAAAGGAATTTCTCTCCGCTTTGCTGTTTATTTCTACGATTTGTGAAGAATATTTCTTGACATACAAACCAAAAAATAGTATTATAAGCTATAATGGTTTACTATGGGTAAATAGCGTTAATTGTAATTTTTATATATTAATTTCATGCTTTACATATATATTTTTAAGAAAAGGAGTGTTATGTTATTTAATGAACGAAAACAACCAAAATCAAGCAAAAACGAAGAACAGTTCGCAGAAAAATAAAAATAAAGCTAAACCTTTTTACTTTAAGAAGAAAAAGAACCAAAGTAAAAAGACTCTCGAAAGTAAAATTGTTGACACTAAAGCTTCGGTTAATGATTTAAAGCTTTATGAGAAGCTTGAGACTGAGCCGAAAAAGAAGCAGGAAAAAAAGAACGCTGCTCAGGTACAAAAAAAGTCTCAAAATAAAAAGAACAATGAAGCTAAGACAGTGCCTCAGAAAAAGCAGGCACCGCAAAATAAAAAACAAAGCGGGAAAGCTCAGAAAAAGACAAAACCGATTAAGGTTGCTTTCCTTGGTGGTCTAGGTGAGGTCGGAAAGAACTTAACCTTGTTTGAATATGACGGCGATATGATAATTATCGATTGCGGTCTTGCTTTCCCCGATGAGGATATGCCGGGCATTGATCTTGTTATACCGGATTTTACTCATATCGAAAAGAATTTTGATAAAATTAAGGGCATTTGTATCACTCACGGCCATGAAGACCATATAGGCTCTCTTGCATATTTGCTTAAGAAAGTCAATATTCCTGTTTATAGCACACGCCTTACAAACGGCCTTATTGAAGGCAAGCTTCGTGAGCATAATTTGTTGAATAAGGCTAAGCTCAATGTTGTGTCGCCGGGTCAAACAGTGACCTTGGGCAAGTTTAAAGTTGAGTTTATCCATGTTAACCACTCAATTCCCGATGCAGTCGGCTTTGCCATTATGTGTGACGGCGGTACTGTTGTACACACAGGTGACTTTAAAATTGATTCCACACCAATTGACGGCGGCATGATAGATATTGCTCGCTTTGCGGAACTTGGCAAGCAAGGTGTACTTTGCATGATGGCAGACTCAACCAACGCTGAGCGACAAGGCTTTACCGAAAGTGAAAGCAAGGTTGGAGCTTCCTTTGAAACTCTTTTCCAAAAAGCTGAGAACAGGCGAATTATAGTTGCCACTTTCGCTTCAAATATACACCGTGTTCAGCAAATTATTAATGTCGCTGAAAAAATGGGCAGAAAGGTTGCTCTTTCAGGCAGAAGCCTTGAAAATGTTGTTGCTGTTGCTTCTGAGCTCGGTTATCTCAATGTTCCTGATGGTATTCTTATAAAGCTCGACATGATAAGGCAGTATACTGACAGTGAACTTGTGCTTATAACTACCGGTTCACAAGGTGAGCCTATGTCTGCGCTGACAAGAATGGCAATGCGTGATCACAGAAAGGTTTCTATTACGCCTAACGATTATGTTATTATTTCAGCAACACCTATACCCGGTAACGAAAAAACTGTTGGCAGAGTCGTAAATGAGCTTATGAAACTCGGCGCTGAGGTCGTGTATGAAAAAATGTATGATGTTCATGTATCAGGTCATGCTTGCAGAGAAGAATTAAAGCTTATGCTCGGAATTGTTAAGCCTAAATATTTCTTGCCCGTACATGGCGAACAAAAGCATCTTTTAAAGCATGCTGATCTTGCAAGAGCTATGGGTATACCTGACGATAATATAATTATCGCAGATAACGGTTCACTCATTGAAATGAACGACAAACGCATTAAGCGTATCGGCTCGGTACCCGCAGGTCAAACTCTTATTGACGGATCGGGCATTGGCGATGTTGGAAGCACTGTTTTAAGAGACAGAAAGCATTTGGCTGAGGACGGAATAATTATAATTGTCGCTTGTGTTGATTCCGTGACAGGTGAGCTTGTTTCAGGTCCTGATATTGTTTCAAGAGGTTTTGTCTTTGTTAAAGAGTCCACTGAGCTTATTGATGAAGCTCAAAGAACAGCTTATGATACAATTACAAGATGCCACGACAAAAACATCTACGATTGGGGCACAATTAAAAACAGAATGCGTGACGATATTTCACGCTTAATGTATGAAAAAACAAAACGCTATCCTATGGTACTTCCTATTTTGATGGAGAGTTAAAATGAAAAAGCTTTGGAAAGTATATGATTTATCACTAATATTCATAATTGTCGGCATTTTATTTTCAGGTGTGACGGCAATGTACGATTTTGTCCTTGCGACAGCTGAGCTTATAATTATTATGACTTTTGCAGTCGGTAAATTTTTCTATTACAAGGCGAACCACGAAAAGCTGCTTTACAGAGTTAAGACGGTCAGCGATGAGTTAACCTTTTCCGAAGGTAAGGCATTTGAGATTTTGACTGTTCCTTGCATCGTTATTGAAAAAGACGGCAATATAGTTTGGTTTAATGATAGCTTTAAAGGTACTTTTAACATTGGCGAAGATGTTACAGTGAGCAATTTAAAGGACCTTTTGAGAAAAAACAATATCGATAAGCTTCTTGAAGGCAAAGGCTGTAAAATTAAAACCGATGGAATGTATTTTTCAGTTTATTCAAGCGAAATCAAATTTGAACAGGAAGAGATTTATCTTTTATACTTCTTCGATGAAACTGAGCTGAGAATAACAGAAAAGGAGTTTATCGATTCAAGACCGTCAATTATGCTCACTGTTATTGATAACGCAGATGAGGTTTACGCTGAGTTTAAAGAGAGCGATTGTGCAGCAATATTTTCTAAAACTGAGCAGATGATAGAGCAATGGGCAAGCTCCTATGGTGCGCTTTGCAGAAAGTACTCCAATGTTAGAATGTTGGTTTTTGTTGAAGAAAGATCTCTTCAAAGAATGATAAGTGATAAGTTTTCCATACTTGACAAGTTTCGTGATTTCACCTATGAAGGAAAAAGTACTGATTTAACCTTAAGCATAGGCATAGGTCATGAAAACAATTTAACAGAAAGCAATAACTCGGCTAAGCAGGCTCTTGACATGGCGCAAAGCCGAGGCGGTGACCAAGTTGCAATAAAAGACGGAACACAGTATAAATTTTACGGTGGTGTTTCGTCGGGTCACGAGAAGAAAAACAAGGTTCGCACAAGACTTATAGCTAACACTATATCAGAAATAATCGGTGATAGCGATAATGTGCTTATAGTCGGTCATAGATTTTCTGATTTCGATGCTTTCGGCTCGGCAGTGGGTATGCACTGCATAGCAACACATTTCGGCAAGGAATGTAATATTGTCTTAAACAGAAAAAGCACCCTTGCAGCTCCTTTGGTAGATTTGTTTATAGCCGAAAAAGGGGAGGGTATTGTAATTTCTCCCGAAAGGGCAACGCTTAAGGCCGGCAAGAATACTCTTGTTATTGTTGTTGATACTCATAAGGCAGATTTCACAGATTGCCCTGAGCTTCTTGAGCGCGCACAAAAGGTCATGGTTATCGACCACCACAGAAAAAGCGTTGATTTTATTGAAAACAGTGTTTTATTTTACCATATGCCAAATTCGTCTTCGGCGAGTGAAATGGTAACTGAAATAGCTCAATATGTTGATTCAAAGCCGGTTTTGGATAAATTTTCCGCCTTGGCTTTGTTCTCAGGCATAATGCTTGACACACGAAACTTTATTTTGAGAGCCGGTGTTCGTACCTTTGAAGCGGCGGCATATCTTCGCTCAAGAGGCGCAAGCACTGTTGAGAGCAAAAAACTGTTTTCAAACGATATGGGTGTTTTCAGAAGCCGTAACGCTATTATTGATGAGGCACAAACCTATCGTGAGTGCGCTATTTCATTGGTGAGGGATAAGGTTGATAATGTGCGTCTTGTCACATCGCAGGCTGCTGATGAGATGCTTAATATTGACGGTGTAAAAGCTTCCTTTGTCCTTTATGAAAATGCAGATGATATTAATATATCTGCTCGTAGCTATGGCGAAATTAATGTCCAGCTTATAATGGAGAACCTCGGTGGCGGTGGCCATCAAACTATGTCGGCTTGTCAAATTGTTGACACAGATATGGATGAGGCTATTAATATGCTAAAGGTCGCAATCGATGAATATATAAGTAATTTATAACGGAGGTAAAAATATATGAAAGTAGTATTGAAACAAGATGTAAAAGGCTTAGGTAAAAAAGGTGAGCTTGTTAGCGCAAGTGACGGCTATGCAAGAAACTTCCTTTTCCCGAAAAATCTCGCAGTTGAGGCTAACGCTCAAAATATGACTGAGCTTAAAAACCGTGAGCAGGCAGAAAAATATAAGGTTGAAACCGAAACAGCAGCCGCTAAAAAAGCAGCCGCAGAAATGAACGGTAAAACAATTGTTTTAACAGCAAAGGCCGGCGCAAACGGTAAGCTTTTCGGCAGTGTAACAGCTAAGGAAATTGCCGAGAAGGTTGAAAAGGAATTTGGCGTAAAAACAGACAAGAGAAAAATCACTGTTGAGGATATTAAGCAATTCGGAACATTCCCCTTTGAAATTAAACTTTATCAGGGTGTTACCGCTAAGCTCTTTGTAAGAGTTGGCGAATAAAATATAAACGAAGAAGTAAAAAATGAGGTGAGTTAAATGGAAAGAGAAAGAACGCTGACATCTCTCGACGATGTTAATATGCCCTATTCTCTTGAAGCTGAGCAGGCTGTGCTCGGCTCTATACTCATTGACCCGTCTTGTATCACTCAGGTTCTGATTTTAGTTAAGCCTGATTATTTCTATCTTCCTCAGCATAAAGCAATTTTCACAATTATGCAGGAAATAGATGCTCTTGGGGGCAAAATTGACCCGCTTATAGTCCTTGAAAAGCTCAAAGAGCAAAAAATATACGACGATGCAGGCGGAAAACAGTATCTTTTCCAGCTCGCTGAGGTGGTACCAACAACAGAAAATGTTGAGGCGTACTCTAACATAATTCGTGAGCAGTTTTATAAAAGGTCACTTATAAATGTTTCTAAGACCATTATTGATGATGTTGCTACTTCCAGTGAATCTGCGGATTCGCTTTTAGAGGTTGCCGAGCAAAAAATATATGATATTCGTCAGGGCAGAGTTACAAGAGGCCCGGCGAAAATCGGTGATATTATCGTCAATGAGGTTTATGATAAGCTCCAAAAATTAAGCGGTGCCGATAAGGATAAATATAAAGGCTACACAACAGGCTTTATTGACCTTGATAAGGCAATAACCGGTCTTAATAAATCTGACCTTCTTATTATCGGTGCTCGACCTGCGATGGGTAAAACGAGTCTTGCGCTTAACCTTGCGAGAAATACTGCAATGATGGGCAAGAAAAAGGTTTTGTTTTTCTCTCTTGAAATGACAAAGGAGCAGCTTGCTCAGCGTGTTTTGTCAACGGAAGCGAGAATTGAAAGCACCAAAATGAGAACCGGTAACATAACAGGTGATGAGTGGGCAAAGCTTGCAACGGCAACAGCTCTTTTATCAAACTGTGAGTTATATTTTGATGACACATCAAATATGACAGTTTCTGAGATGAAATCAAGAATCAGAAGACTTCGTGATGTTGATGCGGTTTTTGTTGACTATCTCCAGCTTATGAAAAGCGGTTCAAGAGTTGAAAGCCGTGTGCAGGAGGTTTCTGAAATTACACGAAATCTTAAGCTTATGGCTAAAGACCTTAATATTCCCGTTGTTGTTTTGGCTCAGCTTGCCCGTACCACTGAGGGACGAGGCAAAAGCCATAAGCCACAGCTGTCTGACCTTCGTGAATCGGGTTCAATCGAGCAGGACGCCGACATAGTAATCATGCTTTACAGAGAGGAATATTACTCTGCCGAAAAGGATGATGCACCCGACGACATGGATAAGCCGGCGATAAACGAGGCTGAATTTATAATCGCTAAAAACCGTCACGGCCCAACAACTTCAATTAAAGTTGCTTGGAACGGTGATTATACACTTTTCTCAAACTTGGAGCAAATTAGAAATGATATGTAAGGTCAAAAACACTATTGAGAAATATCATATGCTTGAAAATGTTAAATCAGTTGCCGTCGGTGTTTCCGGCGGTGCTGATTCAATGTGTTTACTTCATATTTTAAGTAGATTAAAGGAAGAATATGGTATAATCATAAAAGTTGTTCATTTGAATCACGGAATAAGAGGCGAAGAAGCCCTTCGTGACGAAAATACAGTTAAAAGTTATTGCGAAAAAAATAACATAGAGCTTTTGACCTTTCATAAAGACATTCCCTTTCTCGCTAAAGAAAGAAACATGGGTGAGGAGGAGTGCGGCAGATATGAGAGGTACCAATGCTTTGCTTGCGCTGATTGTGACGCTGTTGCGACTGCACACACTCTCTCCGATAGTGTGGAGACAATGGTTTTCAATCTTCTTAGAGGTACCGGGACAAAGGGTCTTTGCGGTATACCGCCTATAAGAGACGGGAACATAATCAGAC
>CAYWKY010000046.1:0-11687 GCA_964458915.1 uncultured Faecalibacterium sp. | reverse complement strand
TAGCTCCCCTGTGCAAAAGCATAGTTCTAACTCAAACTGATAGCTTAAGAGGTGAGGTACCCGAAAACCTTCGCAATAAAATCAGTGAATTTGGCGGTGAAATTGTTTGCGAAAAAGACAGCCTTGCCGCGTACCAAAAAGCTTTAGAGCTAACTGAGGACAGCGGTGTGCTTATTGTTGCCGGCTCTTTTTATCTTGTCAGTCAAATTAGAAACACCTTTTTTAAATAAATTAAATTTATGAGCCTTACTTCGCCAAAATATTCATACTCAATCCCTTATGATACTACTTGCTATCATAAGGGATTTTTTATTTCCCTTTTATGTCATGTATATTCCTTGGAGCAAAGCGTGACTGATATTTTTATTAGGAAAGGAACGATACTGTTATGTCGGCAAAAATTGAGTATAAGAAAAAGGAGATAAGAGTTTATCTTAGTGGCGAAATCGACCACCACAGTGCATCGCTTATAAGAGCCAGTATTGACGATGCCATAATCCACAAACAACCCGGTCTTCTTATTATGGATTTTGGTGAGGTGACCTTTATGGACTCCTCAGGCATCGGCCTTGTAATGGGCAGGTATAAGCTTATGAAAACTGTCCACGGCAGAATAAGAGTTGAAAACCTCTCCCCCTCGGCTTATAAGGTTATGGTACTCGCCGGCCTTGAAAAATTAGGCGAAATTAAGCAAAAGGAGGTAGTGTAATGAACTGTATAAACGAAATGAGACTTATTATGGAGTCAAAAAGTGTTAATGAGGGCTTTTCAAGAGTTGCCGTTTCCTCTTTTATAGCTTGTCTTGACCCTAACATTGAAGAATTAACTGACATAAAAACTGCTGTCAGCGAAGCTGTCACAAACGCCATAGTTCACGGCTACAGAGAAAGTCAAGGAAAAATTTACATAACCGTCAGCCTTTTTGACAATAATATAGTCAGAATCAAGATTCGTGATAAGGGTGTTGGCATTAAAGACATAGAAAAAGCTATGGAACCTCTTTTCACAACGGCAGGGTCGGAAAGAGCCGGCTTAGGCTTTGCGGTTATGGAATCTTTTATGGATAAGGTCAAGGTTTCTTCTAAACCCGATTGTGGCACAACAGTGTGCCTCGAAAAGAAAATCTGGGGCAAAAGAATATGAGCTTATACCTTTTGAAAAGGCGGTGTATCCTTGAAGGAACAAAGCAGTGACAGACAGAGCCTTATTGAAAACAACTATGGTCTTGTTCACGCCTGCGCCAATAAATTCAGAGGCAGAGGTGTGGAATATGACGATTTATTTCAAGCGGGCTGCGTCGGTCTTATTAAGGCGGCCGACAATTTTGACAAAAGCAGAGGCTTCGCTTTTTCTACCTACGCCGTTCCAGTGATTTTAGGTGAAATTAAAAGAATTTTCCGTGACGGTGGAACAATAAAAATCGGCAGAAGCCTTAAAGAAAAAGCAAGACACGCAATGCAAATTAAAGAGCAAATGTCAACACAGTTGGGCAGAGAGCCTACAATAAGTGAGCTTGCCGAAAAATTAGGTGTGGAAATCTCTCAGGCGGCGGAGCTGATAACTATATCCATGCCTGTTATCTCTCTTACGGCAACAGACGAAAAAGGAAGCGTTCAGCTGGATATTCCGACTCAAGCTCCTGAAGAAGCAATATCGGAAAAAATGGCTCTTAACAGTGTCATCTCAGCCCTTGAAGAAAAGGACAGGCGTTTAATTGAGCTTCGCTATTTTAAAGGCATGACTCAGGTCAAAACTGCCGCCGAGCTTGGCATGTCTCAGGTTCAAGTGTCACGAAGAGAAAAGGCGATACTCATCGAGATGCGTAAAAGGATGCTGTAGTGGTGGAAAAATATGGAAAAACTAAGGGAAATATGTTATACTGACTTACGAGGTGTAATATATGAATAAAATTAAAAAGCTCCTGACTGTTTTTGTATTTTTGCTGATTATTTTTTCCTTTTCTTGCTGTAACACATCACAAAGCAGTAAAATCAAGGTTTCATCGCAAGAAATATCCGTCATAGCGGACAAGTGTGACGAATCTTTACTTATAAGTACCGCGAAAAAAAGTGAAATGAAAAAAATCACTGCTTCGGGCATACTTGAAATGTACCTTGACGAAAAAACCATGTCGGTATGTATTTATGACACTGTTTCAAAAAAGCTTTATACAAGCTTACCAAAAGCTTCTGAGGGTGAGGTGACCTCCACTGTCAGCCTTGGTTTTATCCTCGGTGGCAGAGAATATATGCTGACCTCTCAAAGAGACAGTTTGGCTTTCGCCTGCACAAAATATAAAAAAACTAAAGACGGCGTAGTTATAACCTACAGCTTTAGACAAAATCTTGAAAACAATAAAAAGCTTAATATAAGTGTACCTGTAAGCTATTTTCTCAGCGATGGAATGTTAAATGTCAGTGTGGATTGCAATAAAATTGACAACGACGGTGACGGAGTTATTCACACTATAGAGCTGTTGCCCTATTTCTCTTCTGACACAAACACAGCAAAGGGAGACTATATTGTTTTGCCCGACGGCTGTGGAGCTATAATGGAGCTTGAAACAAATAGCGATAAGGCAATTGAGGTGAGTCTGCCTGTTTATGGTGGCGACATTTCAATGGGAAACAATGAACTTTCTCAGGCTTTAGTCGGTGCTTTTGGCAGAAAATGCGGCGACACAGCTTTCGCTTGCCTTGTAAATGAGGGTGAAGCTATGTGCCAAATTAAAGCTTCAAGAGCCGGTAGCAAAGGACATAATAAAGTGTGGACAAGCTTTGAAATTACACCTGCGAAAACCGATGAAAGCCATATTTATATTAGCGACAACAGCTATAAGGACAAAATAAGCCTTAGCTATAGATTTTTATCCGGGGATAATGCAAACTATATTGGTATGGCTTCGGCTGTCAGAGAGCTTCTAATAAGAAAAGCTG
Organism: uncultured Faecalibacterium sp.; assembly: GCA_964458915.1. Lineage (GTDB taxonomy): Bacteria > Bacillota > Clostridia > Oscillospirales > Acutalibacteraceae > UBA6857. The sequence goes on along the minus strand of CAYWKY010000046.1, from coordinate 8,751 downwards.
AGCTTAGAGAAAACAGTCTCGACGAAAAAGCAGAATATCCATTTAATCTAACCTTGGTTTTGTCTGAAAATAAGCAAAATGACCGAGGCGATAATAACACACAATATCTGACTGATTTTAACGAGGGCTATGAGCTTCTCACCTCTCTTAAAGCTAAGGGTTTATCTGACATTAATGTGCGCCTTAAAGGAATTTATTCGGGTACCGGCACAAAAACAGATGAAGAATTAGGCAGTGAGCAGAAATTAGACTTGCTTTTATCCACACAAAATGACGGTACTGTTAACCTTTATAGCGACTATGCTCTTTATTCCTCTAAAAGCTCTGCCAAAGGAATAGACAAAAATAAAATTAATTTGACCTCACACAAAGAAATTAAGCACACCTTGAATTCGTTTATAACAAAGCTCAGAAATCAAAGCTTTCAAGGAATATCAATAAACGACGCAGGCAAAAGCCTTTATTCCGATTTTTCGGACAAGGAGTTTAGCATAAGAGAAAATGCAAAAAGCTCTCTTCGCGAAATATTAGGCTCTATTTTCGCTTCCAAAAAGCTTATGATAAGCGGCGGCAATCTTTACAGCATAAAATATGCTTGTCAAATAATCGACCTGCCTTCAACCTCATCTTTGAAAAACCAAGAACATTTCAGAGATATACCTTTCATTCAGGCAATACTACACGGAATTGTAGATTATTCTCACGAGGCGGCAAATCTCACAGCCGACAGCAAGGAAAGTATGCTTAAAGCGGCAGAGTACGGCGCACTGCCCCACTATCAATGGCATTGTTGCAGCGACACTGACAAAGGCGACGCTAACACATATTATATGCTCACCTTAGGCGAAGCGAAAGCATACTATGACAAAATGAAAAATGACTTTAGCCGATTTAGAAGTCGCAGAATAACATCTCACGAAAAAATTAAGGATGAGGTTTATTTAACACGCTTCGGTGAAGATGCCGGTGTATATGTCAACTATTCCGATAAGGCTGTGAGTGTTGCGGGAATTACTATTGACGCTAAAAGCTACGCTCTCATCAATTGATTTTTGCATAGTCATTTAATACTTTTGTATATACAACAATTCACATCAAAATGAATAATTCACAGACTTTCCTCACACAAAATGTTGAAAACCTTGTTAGTAAAGTTTAAAACTTTACTAAAACAAGGTTTTTCTTTTTCTGATATGTAATAAAAAGTTGAAAACTTCGAGTTTTCAACTTTTTCAACCAAGTTTTCAACATATGCAAGAGAAAAACTTTACAGCATAATTTTAACTGTAAAGTTTTTTTCTTTATGTTATTGTTTTGTAGATATAAAGTATAAAGCGTATATTTAAGCCGGTGGCTCAGCTTTTTTATAGCTTTTTATAACTTTATAAATATAGGTGTTACTTAAAAGAGTACCACATCCTATTTGCCTTTTCACTGTGCAAGAGACAGCAACTATGTCATATATCATAATCACCATGCAAATATTTGAACGAGTGAGGTAGTACTCAGGACTCAGATTGAGCCAATAGTCTTCGATAACACCTGCTCGAAGGGAAAGATAAAGCGAGTTTTCATAAAGAGCCGCCATCGAGGCAAAAATCACAAGAGAAAATAAAATATTAATATCATTCGGCAGCCTGTCTGTTAACGCACAATAGGTCTTGCCGCCAAGCTCTCGTTTTCCTGTAACCAACATTAAAATTAAAAGCAAAACCACTATAACTGCGAAAAATATAATTATGCCATAAACACTTTCTTTAATTTCCGCAAAGGCAAGCTCGTGCCTTTCTAAAAAGTTTTCACCGTTACCGGCAAACTCCATGTTTTCACCGAAGCTGACATAAATATCAAAGTTATCGGCGTAGTTTTTCGCTTTTTCGCTTACAAAGTCCACATACTGAACCATAGTGCCGCTTTCAGAATAAGGGGATTTTGAGTTTCTGACTATCATGAGGTTTTCGTTTGAAAAATGGCTTCTAACTGCCATATCCGACCCTTTGCCGTTTAAATCCGGGATATTTGAAACAATTGTGTGTGTTTTATGATTAACCACCGCAAATTGAAAATCCTTGAGTCTATTTAAGTGAGACACTATTCTGTCATAGTCGTCATCTGTGGCTCTTTTATAAAATTCATCGAAATCAACAGACTCATTTGATGTCTTGATTTTATCGTAATCGACCTGCTGAATAAAAAATTTATCCCTTATTTTTACAGTGTCATCACTTTGCTGACTTTCTTCAAGGACTATAAAACCTTCGTCGATAAAAATTTTGCTTACGGTTTTGCTTCTGACAAAGCTTTCCGCCAAATAAATCATTGCCTCAACAGATATTTTTGCGCTCTCCTGCTTGTTGTCGTTGCGATGATAAACAAGAGAGTATTCAATAACATCTGTTATTGCTGTTTCAATCTCATTTTCGAGAAAGCGTGAGGTCTTATAATCATAGTCGTCGTTTTGTGTCAGAACATTCTTAACAGCAGTCCTGTCTTGGTTATAAAGAGAAAAAATGTCTGTCAGCTCTGCGTTCATAAGCCACGCACAGCTCAAAATCAGTATAATAATTATAGCCTTTACCTGCGCTGTGTAAAAAGCATTAAGCATTCTTTTCATATCTTTAGATTCTCGCAAAGAGTCGCCAGCTCCTGCATAGTAAGTTTTTCAGCTCTGACATTTTCATCAAGACCGCTTTCAGCCAAGGCTTCACACACTCTCTGTTTAGATATTCCCATTCCCGACGCTATCGAGTTGACCGCAGTTTTTCTTCTTTGAGCAAAAGCTGCCTTCACCATTTTGAAAAACTTCTTTTCGTCGCTGAGCTTAACAGCAGGCTTCTCTCTTATATCCAGCCTTATAACGGTACTGTCAACATTTGGCTGGGGCATAAATGAGCCTCTTGAAACATTAAACAGCTGTCTGACCTGAGCATAGTAGTTGGTACAAACAGTAATCGCACCGCTGTCACGAGAACCAACGGGTGTGCAAAGTCTATCTGCCGCCTCTTTTTGTACCATAACCGTAATTGCCTTAACGGGCAGTCTGCTTTCGAGGAGCATGGTAATAATTGGAGAAGTTATATAATATGGCAAGTTGGCGCAGACAACTACCTCCATATTTTGAAATTTTTCCTTAATAAGAGCGTGAAGATCTGTTTTCATAACATCGGCATTGACTATCTCTATATTATCAAACTCCGAGAGTGTTTCATCTAAAATAGGCAAAAGCCTTGTGTCAAGCTCAACGCACACAACCTTTTTAGCTCTTTTTGCGAGCTCAGCTGTGAGTACACCTATGCCGGCTCCGATTTCTATAACACCGGTGTTTTCATCGCAAAGGCAATTATCTGCCATTTTGGGGCAAATTCCCGGATTAATTATAAAGTTTTGTCCGAGAGCCTTTGAGAAGTTAAATCCATGCCTTTCAAGCACAGCTTTTATAACCGAAATATCCGATAAATTTTGCATATTCCTATCACCTCAAAATTAAAATTAAATTTTACACTGTAACATCTTGAAATATTCTCTGTCATGAGGTACAATTTATCTATATTATAAACGAGGTGATTAAATATGTCAATTCTTGTTACAGGCGGTGCAGGTTATATCGGTTCACACACTTGCATTGAGCTTATGAAAGCAGGCTATGATATTGTTGTTGTGGATAATTTTTACAACAGCAAGAGAGAGGCTTTAAAGCGTGTTGCCGAGCTTAGCGGAAAGCAGTTCGCTTTTTATGAGTGTGACATCAGAGATAAAAAAGGTCTTGACCATGTGTTTAAGCAGGAAAAAATCGATGCAGTTATCCATTTTGCCGGCCTTAAGGCTGTTGGCGAGAGCTGTGTTAAGCCTCTTGAATACTACGATAATAATATCGGCGGTACTCTCACACTTTGTGAGGTTATGAAGGAGAACGGCTGCAAAAAAATCGTCTTCTCATCTTCTGCCACAGTTTACGGCATGAACAATATTTCTCCCCTTAAAGAGACAATGCCCACCGGCGGTACCACCAACCCCTACGGTACCACAAAATTTATGATTGAAATAATTCTCAGTGACCTTTTCAAGTCTGACAATGAGTGGTCAATTTCTCTTCTTCGCTATTTCAATCCTATCGGCGCTCACGAAAGCGGCAGAATCGGTGAAGACCCCAACGGAATACCTAACAACCTTATGCCTTATATCACTCAGGTTGCTATTGGCAAAAGAGAGTGCCTCAGCGTTTATGGCGACGACTATGACACACCTGACGGAACAGGAGTTAGAGACTATATCCATGTTGTTGATTTGGCTCTGGGTCATGTTAAGGCTCTTGCAAGAGTGCTGTCAAAAAGCGGTCTTGATGTTTATAATCTTGGTACCGGCACAGGCTACAGCGTTCTCGATGTAGTTAAGGCTTTTGAAAAGGCAAGTGGCGTTAAAATCAACTATAAAATTGTTGAGCGTCGCCCCGGCGATATAGCTACCTGCTATTCAGACCCATCAAAGGCTTATAATGAGCTTGGTTGGAAAGCTGAAAGAGATCTTGAAAAAATGTGCGCTGATTCATGGAAATGGCAAAGCACAAACCCCACAGGATACCCTGATTGATAAATTGAATATTAAAGGTGCTGTAAAATGATTTTTGCAGCACCTTTTTTTGCTGACAAAAACAGGTAATTTAATATCCTATGACACTAAATTACCTGTTCTATATATGTTAAATTACGTTTCTCGCTAAATTATTGTCTAATCAGTTAATTCCTCTGATAAGCTCCTCATAAAAATCAATGCTCTTAAGGAAGTCCTCAACGCTGAGCTTTTCATTTGCGCCGTGAACTGAAGCGAATTGCTTGTTATCAAGGCTGAAAGCACCAAAGCGATAAATCTCTTTGCAAATATGCTTAAAGGATCTTGAATCTGTATATGCGTCAAGAATAAAGGGTGACACACCTACATTTGGGAAGACCTTATTGATAACAGACTTTATGTATGAGAATGACTGTGTGTTGTGGTCTGAAACCGCAGGCGGATTCATCACGTTGTCATATTCATATTCAACTGTATCACCGAGAACGCTCTTAATATTTGAAAGCATTGCCTCGAAGCTGTCGTGAGGCGCAATTCTAAGCTTAATTGTTGCGGTAGCTGTTTCGGGAATCTTTCCGTTTTCTCCAACAGCGTCAATTGAGGTTATAGTGTAACCACTTCTGACCATACCTGAGGTTTGATCGTTGCTTTGTAAAAACTTTTTAACAACCGGCTTAAACAGTGACAGATTTTTAAGCACTACATTAAGAGGTGCATCAACATATTCGCCAAAGCAACCGAGCATAGCTTCAAGTGTAGGTGTGATTTGAGCAGGCATAGGTGATTTTTCTAATTTTGCCAAAGCATCAACAAGCTTTTCGCTGGCTTTAGGCTTGCTTGTTTTAATTTTTACTGTTGCCCAGCCTTTTTCACAAACACCAACCATTGCAAAGGGAGTTGTTATACCCATAGGAATGTCTTTCATGATTGCTCCGCCCTCATCGAGAACGAACCAAGGTCTTATGCCGTTTTCCTTAAACCACTGAGCTGCCATATCCGCAGTTTTACCTGCAACCTCTTCGCAGTTACTTGCAAGGAAATAAATATCTCTTTCAGGCTTGAAGCCTTCTTTTGCAAGTCTGTCCATAGCCTCAAGAATACCTGTGAAAACGCATTTGTTATCAATTGAGCCTCTGCCCCAAACATAGCCGTCATGAATTTCAGCCTCAAAAGCAGGATGTACCCACTCCTGACCCTCATCGGACACAACATCATAGTGACCCATGAGTACCACCGGCTGCAGGCCGGACTTCTTGCCCTTCCAGCAAAGTAAGATACCGTATTCGTTTATAAGCTGTGACTCAACTGCACCGAAAGCGGCAGGGTACATCTCTTTGAGCATGGGAAAGAAAGCATCGAAAACGCTTCTGTCAACATTGCCATCTTTCTCCGAAATTGTTTTAGCTCTTATGATTCTTTGAAAATTTTCAATTGACTTTTGATTATCCGCAGTCATGTTTTTTCTCCTCCAAAAATTATACTTTCTATATTATAGCACGAAAACTAAATTTTTCCACTGTTTTCATTAAAAATTACTGTAAAAGTACTGCCCACATTTTCCTGACTTTGAGCGAAAACCTCAGCCGAATGTAAAAGCGCAATTTGTTTCACCATAGGAAGACCTAAACCGCTGCATCCGACCTGCCTTGAACGAGCCTTATCTACACGGAAAAATCTCAGCCATATTTTTTCCAAGTTTTCCTTTGAAATGCCTATTCCGTTATCCTCAACAACAAGCTTAATTTTGCTTTCCTCTTTTTTCAAAGAAACTTTAACATATCCGCCTTTTTTACCGTACCGAACAGCGTTGCCTATAAGATTATCGCAAAGCCTTGTAATAAGACCTAAGTCCATATTCAGCATAATATTCGGTGTGATGTCTGTGATAATTTCAATGTCCTTTTCCTGTACTCTGCCGATATCTTCACAAACACTTTCAAGAAGCTCACTGAAATTTTCCTCATTCATGTCAAGCTCCACACTACCCTGCTCCATTTTGGTGAAATTTAAAAGCTGGGAAATAAGTCTTTGCATAGAAAGTGCCTGCTTATAAATTGTCTCAAAGCTCTCCTTTACATCTTCACTTAAACTGTCCTCTGAAAGCTGATATTCGCTCTCAGCGAGAACAACAGCTACAGGTGTTCTGAGCTCATGTGAGGCATCTGAGGTGAAGTGCTTTTGCGCCTCAAAGGATGCTCTTAGTCGTGAAAACATTTTATTGAAGTTCTCGGCAAGGGAATTTATATCCGGGTCACCATAAGAGGTAGTTATCTGCCTTGTTAAGTCGTCACCGCTTTGTGTTCTGGTTACGGCTTCATTAAGCTGCTTAATCGGCTCTAAAGCTTTTTTTGCAATTCTATCGCCAAAAACTGCACCTAAAGCTATAAATATGGGCAAAATCAGCAAAGCTATCACTGTTATAGTGTCCCATATTCCGTCTTCGCTGTTCGCCTTCATTATACCTCTTATCCAAATATCATCATATGCCTTTTGGGTGGAATAAAACTCAATTTCATACATAGGCACATCATAATATTCATACTCTCTTGCCATTATGATAGTCGCCGATTCCTCACTGATACCGCTGTGCCTTAAGGCACTTTCAAAAGCTTGACGATAGGTTATGTCACAGTCGTCGCCGTAAATGTCAAGCTCCCCGTCAAACTCAGTGAAGCTGTCTATAGCCTCGCTTTCTGCGGAAAACACCTCACCTGTCTCACCGTTTATCTTATATTCATATTTGCTAAACTCAATCAATGTGTCATATATAAGCCATTTTTCAGTACCGCTGTAGACAGTTTCAATTCCGCTGTTTTGAAGCTTTTCGTCTATCTCAACACCCTCAGGGTAGCTGCCTCTTATAATATTGCCGTCGGAGGAATAAACAACAACATTGACTCCGTCGTTATAAAAAGCAAAGTCTGACTCAATATCAAGCAGTCCGTTTTCCACTTCAATTTCATCAATGTTTCTTTCCACATTTCTAATAAGGCTCTCCTGAGCTTTAACGTGCTGTGCGTTTTTGCCCATAAAGCTTATAAGCACAATAAGTAGTAAAGATAAAAAGCATATAAGCACCGTGTACCACAAATTGATTCTGAATCTTAAAGATTTCTTTTTAAGCATCGTCTGCCACCTTTAGCACATAGCCTGCGCCCCTTACAGTGTGAATTAGCTTTTTGTCGAAGTCGTCATCTATCTTTTTTCTAAGGTACCTTATGTAAACATCAATAACATTTGTGCCGCCCACATAATCATAATTCCACACGCTGTTTTCAATTCTTTCCCTTGACATAACAACACCGGCGTTTCTTATAAGGCACTCTAAGATAGCAAACTCTCTCGAAGACAGCTCAATTTTTTTGCCTCCTCTTATTACCTCACGACTTTTAAGATTAACGCTCAAATCGCCAACGCTGTAAACATTGGTACTGTTACCTGCCTGCTTTCTCGTTATCATGCGTACTCTTGCGGCCAGCTCCTCAAAGGAAAACGGCTTTGTTAAATAATCGTTTGCACCGCTGTCAAGGCCGAAAACCTTATCCGCAATTTCACTTTTAGCTGTCAAAAAGATTACAGGCGTATCGTCACCCTGACTTCGCATTTTTTCCAGCACCTCAAAGCCGCTGAGTACCGGCATCATAACATCAAGGACTATAGCGTCATATTTGGCACCGGCAAGATAGTCGAAAACACTACCCCCGTCAAAACAACTGTCAACACTGTAGCCCGCCTTAGTGAACTGTTTAACAAGCACTCTGTTAAGCGCCTTTTCGTCCTCCGCAATAAGCAATCTCATTTAATACACCGCCTTTTCGCTTTATTTTATCACATTTTTCATTAAAGCTCCATTAAAATAAAAAAATTACGGCAATCATAAAAGACTGCCATAATTTCAATTAGAAAAGTGATTTAATAAAATTGAAAAGCTTTTGGATAAGGTCTGTTATATCCTCCCAAAACATGAAAAGTGACCAATCGGGTTCGGGGTTTTCAATAATTTCATAAGTTGAAATGTTATCGTTCATAGCTTTTCCTCCTTAGTTATTGTGGTTTCGTAAGGCTATTATATACCATAGTTTTACTCTTGTCAATAATTAATGCGGAGCAAAAATCTATACATTGAAGTCTAAAGCCAACATTTCAATATAATATTTTTTAATCTTATATCTTAATAATCTTAAC
>CAYWKY010000045.1:0-12040 GCA_964458915.1 uncultured Faecalibacterium sp. | reverse complement strand
GTATAAAATATACCCTCAAAACTATGCAAGTTGCACAAAAGAAGCATATAAAAATCGAGTAGTTATCAAGCGAACTAAAAAAAGTTTATCTTAAAAAGCAAAAGGCAATCTTCTTAAATAAAAAGTAGGAACCGAAAACCACTTGTAAGCTTTCGGTTCCACACTGATTTATTACATTCTATTCATAGCTGAGCTGTTCATAGCAAAGTTTAGAATATTCATTGCACTTCTTTGCATTTCTCCAAGGGTAATACCCTCGTTTTTGCCATAGGTCTTAAGCAAAGTGCCGTCAGGACGCTTTATCAGGCACACTCTTTTGCCACCGGGCATAAAAAGATCAACCTGCGCTCTTACTCTATAGGCTTGATCACTCATTTGGGGGAACTCCTGACTTTTTGATTTTCTCATCCACCAGTCAGTCATAACATTGCCCTTATAGCCCCACTCGTTTCTTAAAATCATAGTGCAAAGCTCATAGTTATAGTGACCCCAAACGCCGTTTATAAGATTATATGAGGTCATAATATTTTTCGGCTGTGCCTCTTTTACACATATTTCAAAGCCTTTAAGATATATTTGACGAAGAGCTCTTTCTGAAATGCGTGAATCGTTTCCGTTACGGTTATACTCCTGATTGTTGCAGGCAAAATGCTTAGGACAAGCACTTCTGTCTGCGCTTTGTATACCTCTGACATATGCTGCGGCAATTTTTCCGCAAAGATATGGGTCTTCTGAGAAATACTCAAAGTTTCTGCCACAAAGAGGATTTCTATGAATATTCATACCCGGTGCGAGAATGACATCGCTACCCTTATCTGCCATCTCCATACCTTCCTTTGCCATAAGCTTTTCTATGAGCTTTTCATCAAAGGTGCTCGCCAGCAAAGTACCAATAGGCATAAGTGAACAGCAAGCGGAAAGTCTGAGTCCCGATGGGCCGTCTGTTGTTGTCACAGCAGGGATACCCTTATCTCTAAGCGACGGCAACACACCACCAAAGCATCCGGCATTACCCGGCGCACCTAATGGGCTATTCATAATATAATGACCCCTTGTTATCGCTTCAAGCTCCTTAAGCTCAAGCTGTGCCACGAAAGATTCCATAGACACTTTGCCATTTTTGACATCGATTAGCTTATATCCCTTATCCCCTGTCATTGGTATATTCACCGGCAAATTGTCGCTGATTATTTTTTTTAGGTCATATTGCTTTTTATTCACTTCTTGCTCAAAAGCGATATATTTTCCGTCGTCTTTTTTTGCTGAAATAATATTGAAACTCTCTCTCGGTGCGCCTGCTTGTGTGAGCTGTTCAACGAGAATATTTTCTTCGGCGGTGTAAGTGTAAACTCTCACCGCTTCCCTTACATTATCGCCAAGAGCGAAGCCGTATTCACCTTTTTCAATAACATAAGCTGACTTATATGATGTTTTTCCGCTTTCATCGTAAGAAGCAAGGTCTGATTTTTTCACCTTGAGAGTCAGCACTTGACTTTCACCCTTTGACAAAACATTGGTTTTGGCGAAAGCACCCAGTTCACGATAAGGGTTGCCAAGAACACCGCAAGGCTTCTCTATATAAATTTGAGGCGCATATTTTGACGGGTACTCGCCCTCATTTGTAACCTTGCAGATAAACTCAAAACTTTCTTCATTTTCCTTGCCTTCAACTAACTCAGTTTTAAATTTGCCATAGGTGAGTCCGAAACCAAAGGGATATAATACCTTTTCAGGGCCAAAAGTCTCAAAGTAGCGATAACCAACATAAATATCCTCTGTGTAGTTATTGAAGTTTTTGCCACCGAAATCCTTTGCCGACGGGAAATCCTCATGTTTTTTTGCAAAAGTGGCTGTCAGCTTACCGCTTGGTGAAACCTTGCCGCAAAGAAGGTCCGCCGCTGCGTTTCCGCTTTCCATGCCGCCTTGCCAAAGAAGCAAAATGGCGCTAAGCTTGTCTGCGTATTGAGCCGCCCATGACATATCCATAACGCAGCCAATATTTAAAAGTAAAATTACCTTGTCGAACTCTGCCGTAATTTTGTCAAGAAGTGCTTTTTCTTCGTCTGTTATATAATAGCTACCCTTTTCGAGAGCATTTTCTCTATCCTCGCCACTTGAGCGACCCACAACCATAACAGCGCAATCGGACACCTCTTTAGCCTTTTTCACATCTTCTAAGCTAATGGGCATTTCAGGATAAAATCTCGGCCAATGACCCCACACGCCATGGTCAATAGGGTTTGCCTGACACCAAGAGATATATTTATCAGCTAAATTTTCGTTTAATTTCAAGCTTTCGCAATTTCTTACACCGTCAATCAAATTTACGGCATAGGGCTTGTTTACATCTCCGCCTGAGCCATAGCCTGTGAAAAACCAATCGTTTTGTACCCTGCCGAAAAGGGAAACTCTACTGCCCTGCTTCAGTGGCAGAGTACCGTCATTTTTTAAAAGCACTGAACCCTCTGCTGCCACACTTCTGAGAAGCTCCGGCATACCGGAGGTAACAGTTTTCTCAGCGTTGCTTCTTTGATTTTCTTGTTGGGACAAGGAACTGAAAAGACCAACTGTCTTTCCCACAATCTTTAAAGCTGTTTTTTTAATATCCATATTAAACTCCTTTAATCCACATCTATTATTTGTTTAAATTTATGTCTGTTAATTTCATGGACTATAACCGAAATGCAAATAATTCCCACTGCAAGACCGCCGGCAATAACCAAGGTTTCACGCAAGGAAACTCTAAACAGCTCCGATTGACCTGTAACTATATAGTATGTTGTGTAATAAAGTTTTCCGCCGGGTACAAGAGGAATAATCGAGCAGGCAAGTATCGGTGTTGCAGGTGCTTTTAACACTCTCGCCATAGTTTCCGCATAGGTTGTAGCGAAAAGGGCCGGAAAGAAGTTTTGCAAAAATATGCTGTCGGATTTATAACAGCAAACAACATATATTACGCACACTAATGCTCCGCCAACAGCGTTGCAAAAAACTCGTCTTTTGTCGCAACGAAACAGTGCCGAAAAGCCTACTGTACCGAGCATACCGGAAATAACAATTGTTAAACCTTGTGTAAAGCTCATATTTTATCCTCCTTTATATTATATATCCCCAGAAATATATGGGAAGTGCAAAACCTACCGCAATAGCCATTGCAAGCATAACAGACTCCAGCAATCTTAAAAGTCCCGACATCATATCTCCGCACAGCATTTCACGCAAAGAGTTTATAAGCATAAGACCGGGAATCAATAGCATTATGTCACCTATCATTATAATGTCAACATTATTGCCAAAGCCGATGTGAACAAACATTAAGGCCAAAAGTCCTGCGATAGCTGACTCAAGAGCTGTAAAAAACAGCTTGCTTGCACCTTTAGCTTTAATAAAAACCTGTAACAAATAAATTATTGCAGCAATAGGTGTTGTTGCCAAAGCGTCAAGTAGTGTTCCACCGAAGAACACGGCAAAAGCCGCCGCTGCCAGCATATATCCAAGGCACACAACTATATTAAATCTGCTTGTTTTGCTGCAAATAGCTTCAAGCTTTTCTCTTGCCAAATCAAGCTCCGGCTTAGTTGCACAAATCTCTCTCGATAAAGAGTTAAGCCTTTCAAGTTTTTCAAAATTCACTCCCGAAGAGCTGATTCTTCTCATTTGCGAGTGGGTTCTGTTGTCGGAGTCAATAACTGTTGCGTGAATCATGGATATAACAGAAAACACCTCTGTCTTTTTCATTCCATAGGCGTAGCCTATACGCACAACAGTCTCCTCAACCCTGTTCATCTCGGCACCGCACTTAACCATACTTTTGCCTAAATCCAAAGCCAGGGATAAAACCCTTTCGGAATATCTTTCAGCTTCCCTTTCCATAGCTTCTCTCCTTTTAACCGTCATAATAAACCACGCTAATTATAGTACCTAAGCTATATAAAAGTCAAGAGATAAGAAATTTTTGTAGTGGCTCAGGATAATTGGGACTTATAATATCATATTTCCTTTCATAATGTCCCGTGTCCTCGTTTTTTATAACTGTAGCTTTGTTTTTTGACAGTAAATTAACAAGGCTATAAACATCAAGCCATATTTGATTTTCGCCCTCTTTTTGGCTCTCGTCAAATATAAGCTGAAGCCCTAAATGTAAATGTGGCACATTCATGCCATTAACATCGCTTTTTGTGCTGTAGCCTGTCATTCCCATGTACCCGATAACCTGACCCGCTTTCACTTGTGAGCCAAGCTCAATATTAGGCGCATAAGGGTTACCCTTGCGAAGGTGAGCGTAGTAATATGAGCGTTTGCCGTCGAAGCTTCTTATTCCAAGTCGCCAGCCACCATACCGGTTCCAGCCTATAGCCTCAACAGTACCGCCCTCAATCGCTGTTATAGGTGTGCCGACATAACCCATTAAATCGTTCCCCAAATGCTGCCTTCTGTAGCCGTAGCTTCGACTGTTGCCAAAATCGTCATAGTGGGTGTAAGAAAAGCCTTGAGCTATTGGGCTATAGGCAATTAGTCCATAACCTGACACTACTTTTTTCCCACCGTTGCCGTCGGGAGCTTGCTTTTTATATTCGCCTAAAATTCCATCCAGTGCCGCCGTAAAAGCCTCTTTATAAAAGCTATAGTATTTATTCCCTTGCATTAAGTCGTCAACGGTGTAAATATCCCCTAATTTCTCCTTCATTTTTTCTATGTCACTGCTTTTGTAATTTGAAAAGTCATTGCCGTTTTTGCAGGCAAGATAAGAGAGCGTATCTATCCAGCTAATATGATAAAGCATATCATAGGTTTCTATGTCTAAATTCATAGCGTCGCACAAGGCTTTTTCGGCAACATTAAGCTCGAACCATTTTATATAGGTCTTTTCCGTGCGTTGCTGAGCCGAGACAAAAAATATAGCTATAATTCCACCTGTTAAGCAAGCTAAAAGAGTTATCACTGTGGCTATAAGCTTCTTTTTATTTATTTTTATAAGCATAACAATACCGCCTTAAAAAGTTTCAATAAATTATTATGAATATGCCGCCTTTTAAATGAACACAAATGCCTCTTATTTATGCTATTAAAATTTTGACTTAGGGATATTTATGATGTATAATAAAATTAAAGCGAGGTTATGAAAATGAAAAAAATAATTAGACCTGTTATTGCCCTTTTAATAATCCTATGTGTTACTGCCGCTTTGTTTCTGATAAAGCCTAACCTTGGCAGCAAACCGGTTGACGGCAACAATGAAAGTTCTATAGGAATTTTCACAATTCAGTACCGCATTTATGCGCCACCATACTGTCTCGTTACGCTTGACGATGAAAAGGTAGAGTATAATGACACAATCAAGTGCTATGCCGCTGAGCTAAAAAAAGGCAAGCATACCCTAACTGTGTCAAAAGATGGCTGCGAAGCGGTGAAAAAAGAAATCAATGCAAACAGTAACAGCTCTGAAATCAAGTTAGAGCTTAATTACACCGCCGACTTTATAGACGAGGGCGAAAAAACAGCTCAGGAGCTACTTGAAAGGCTGTTTAATAAATGCTGGAGCCTTGATTATGACTTGTCCGAGTTTAATTTTTACACCGAAGCTGACAAAGATAAAGTTGAAAACACGGTCAGTGGTATTATTTCTTCTCTCGAAGACAATTTGTCGGCAGAGTACAGCGTAGGCGACCCGACAATCAGACTCACACCTGTTTCCAGCAACACAGACAAAAGCCTTTGCCGATACGACAGTGACAGCAACGCCTTAGTTTACCCATTTAATATTGAATACTCCTACACTTGGAGCTTTAAAAGTGACACTTATAAAAATTCGGGACAAGTAAAAAAAGACCACACCGCCCACTTAACCATAGAAAAAATAGACGGCGAATGGTATATAAGAAATCTTTATCTTCAAATATCAAACGGAGAATATTAACATTTTGCCATATTTTGTCTGTTTTTAGTTGGATTTTAGGTTAGAGGTCTATATTTGTATTTTGATTTTATAAAGGAAGGTTTGACACTATGGATAAAAATAACGACTATTTAGGTACCGACCCCGTAGGCAAATTGCTTTTTAAGCTTGCTTTACCTACAATCGCCGCCCAGCTCATCAATATGCTTTATAACATTGTTGACCGAATATATATCGGTCATATGCCCGGCGATGGTGATTTAGCTTTAACAGGTGTAGGCGTTTGTATGCCTATCATTATGATAGTTTCCGCCTTTGCTGCGCTTGTCAGCTCAGGTGGCGCTCCGAGAGCTTCAATTTTTATGGGCAAGGGCGACAACGATTCCGCTGAAAAAACTATGGGTAGCTGTTTTACTTTGCAAATAATTATTTCCGCTATTTTAACAGCTGTGCTTTTAATATGGAACAGAGATTTTCTTCTGGCCTTCGGTGCCAGCGAAAACACTATTGACTATGCCTGCGACTATATTAAAATCTACGCCATAGGTACTGTTTTTGTTCAGCTGACCTTAGGCATGAATTCCTACATAACAGCTCAAGGCTTTGCAAAAACAGGTATGCTTACCGTTCTTATAGGCGCTGTAATGAATATTATACTTGACCCTATTTTCATTTTCGTTTTTGATATGGGTGTTCAAGGCGCAGCTCTTGCAACTGTTATCTCTCAAGCTGTTTCTTGCGTTTGGGTCGTAGCCTTTCTCTTTGGTAAAAAGACTATATTGAAGCTTAAAAAGAGTAATCTTAAATTAAACTCAAAGCTTATACTCCCCTGCATTGCCTTAGGACTTGCTCCCTTTATTATGCAAAGCAGCGAAAGCATTATCAGCATTTGCTTCAACTCATCTCTTTTAGAATATGGCGGTGATATTGCCGTTGGTGCAATGACTATTCTCACAAGTGTAATGCAATTTGCTATGCTTCCCCTTCAAGGCTTAGCACAAGGCGCTCAGCCTATAACCAGCTATAATTTCGGCGCAAAGAAAGCGGACAGAGTAAAAAAGGTTTTCCGTTTACTTCTCATTTCCTCCCTTGTTTATTCCATAGCTTTGTGGATATTCATTATGATTTTCCCCGAAACCTTTGCCAATATATTCACCCCCGATGAAGCTCTTATTTCTTTCACAGGCAAGGCACTGAGAATATACTGCGGTGTACTCTTCGTCTTCGGCATACAAATTGCCTGCCAGATGACTTTCGTTTCCATGGGCAACGCAAAATCCTCAATACTTGTTGCCGTTGTCAGAAAGTTTGTTTTGCTTTTGCCTTTAATTTATATCATGCCTCATTTTATAGCCGACAAGACTATGGCTGTCTACTCCGCCGAACCTGTTGCCGACATTATTGCGGTAACATTTACGGCAATACTCTTCACATTCCAGTTTAAAAAGGCAGTTAAGAATATAGAACAAAAGATATAATTTGCACCAAAAGAAGTACGGTTAGTTAGTTAAAACTAACCGTACTTCTTTATTTGTTAAACAGTTGTTTGAATTTTATAAAAATTGTTCAAAGCCTTGACACAATTGGCAAAAAGTGCTATCATTGACGAGTAGTTTGTGGGAAAATCCCATAAAAAAAGAAAAGAAAGGACAACTACAAATGAAAAAGTTTTTATCAATTCTTCTCGCTCTTGTACTTGTTTGCTCAATGGCTACTGTAGCTTTTGCTGCTGTTGCTCAGACAAACACTTGCCCCTATTGTGCAATTGAATTCGCTGACGAAGCTGAATACAATGCTCACATTTCAGGCGGCTGCAACAAAAAGTATCGTCCCTGCAAATGGGAATGTGGCGCTGGCTTCTCAACTGATGATGCAAAAGCTGCTCACGAAGATATTTGCCCCGAAGGTTCAGCTAAGTGTGACTACTGCGGCGAGACATTCTCACCCGTAAAGGCTTACAATGATCATCTTGCTGCTTGCAAGGAAAGCCACCTCAATATCCCTGCTGACAAGTTCGGTGAGACAATTAAGGGCTTTGACTGGAACGGCCTTATGGCAAAGATCGTTGACTTCTTCTCAGGTCTTATCGAAAAGATTCTCGGTCTCTTTTAATTGATTTTTGATTAAAAAAACAGCCACTCATTATGGGTGGCTATTTTTTTGTCTCATTAAACTATGGCATCTGTAGCTGTATAGCCTTCAAGGGAGTTTTCCTTTACCTGAATACAAAGGAATCTTATATCACTATCCTTAGTCGCTGAAAACTGTCTTTTTGCCTTTGACGCAACACGAATAAAATCTCCCTTTGATATTTCAACTGTTTCGCCGTCAATAACAGCTTGACCCTTACCGGAAAGAACAACATATATTTCCTCATTATTCTTGTAAGAATGAACAAAGGGTACCCCTAAGGTGAAACGACTGGAAATTTGCATTTTAAATATCTCCTATAATTGCTATTAATAAGATTTAAAATCATTGCGCCTTTTTTGTCAACCATAAAAACAAGACTGCCAAATTAATGACAGTCTCCATAGAATTTTCACTATAAATTTAATTTGTTAGAGTTTTAGTTTAGAGCGAGACTTAAATCATTTACGTCGCTAAAACCTCTTATTTTATTAATAAACCAATTCACTGAACTTCATAACTACTCCATACCAGTTACTCATCACTAAATAATTTGCTCGTACAGTCACCCTGTCCCCAACGGAAACTTTATCATAAAAATCATCATTAGGGAAAATACACAGTGCGTAACACTGACCGCCAACTTCATCTGATATTTCAATAGATGGTTTATTATGAATGTCCGGGCCGATTTTGCTGGCAATTCCTGTAACCTCAAAACGCTTGTCCTCATAGATTGCTAAAGCACCGTTTAAGTCAGCGCAAAATTCAGCGCTGAGAGTTTTCGCATCAAAGGGTTCGCTTTGTTCTAATATGGGCATTGGCTTTGTTTCAATTTTGTGTGTCTTTAAACTCGATGGGTGTTTTGGATAAAATGTAAGTTCATTTTGATTCACGTTGTTTTCCCCTTTAACTAAAGTGATTTTTGTGCCTTTAACATTACTTTCTTCAAGAATGTCGGCATTTTCTAAAATAGGCTTTCCGTTAACCCAAATTTGCACAATTTTAGTGCTGTCAGTAATATTACAATCCGGTCTGCCTTTTACTAAAACCATAGTTGCTTTCATTCCCGAAGCAATTGTACCGACTCCATCAATATCAAAGGCTTCGGCTACTTTTGTTGTTGTACCCTGTAGCACTTCTAAAGGTGTCAATCCCGCCTCCACAAGAAGTTCCATCTCCTTATGGAGAGTTTCACCGTGTTTCAGCTGTGGCACAAAAAATGAATCGCTTGAATCTGTTGCTACAAGAATCGGTACATTTAAAGAGTGCAACAAATTAACAGCCTGTTTTGCATCATCGTAATCTGATTTTTCATAGCCATATAGCGGTGAATTGGCAAAAGCTTGCATCATAGCTAATGTAGGCATGACTGCAATATTTTGTTCGGCTATCTGTTCAGCAAGCTGTTGCGGAAATTCTTCTCCGATAGGAATATGAATCAATAAATCAATTCCTGCATCAACTGCCATTTGAGTTCCGGCCACTGAGATAGCATGAACCGCAACCTTTAATTTGTTCTCGTGAGCGCAATTGACAAGCTCTTCGAGAACAGCTTTTTCCATAACTCCGCCACCCATAATTTGCGGTAAATCAGCAACTACCTTAATATATTTTCCGCCTTGTGCAATGGTACTTTTTACAAAAACCTCCACATCATCAACATCCAGCCAAACGCTCGTGCGAGACGACCAGACATTTAGTGCATCATATAAATTTTCCAAATCCTCAGAAGCAGAAACATCGCAAACTGTTGTTACTCCATTTTTTATCAACTGCTCCATTTGATAAGGTTTTGTCAGGTGTGCATGAGCGTCAATTAATCCGGGCATTAAAAAATATTCACTGCTGCTATTACCTTTTTTTAAAGATGTTTCTTCGGTTATGATTCCATCTTTAATAACTACAGTTGAATCTTCCCACACCTCTTTGCCGTCAAACACAGGGCATGATAATGTTACAGTATCCGATGACAACTCACCTAAGTCAATATCAGTGTGGTTTTTGCGTATAGAAGAAATGCCAAACCATGAACACACCGCCACTATTATTATCAATATAACAATAAGCACTTTCATTAATCTTGATTTCCTTTTAGATTTTTTCTCCATTAATATTTCTCCCATATTTTACTTTGTGGATATAGCAATAAGATTATTTATAAGTTCCATTACATCATTTTTCCAACACCGTTTTCAAAAACCCATTTACGCATAGTTACACCTTTTATATTTTCCCCGCAAACAAGGCTTTCTATTTCTGAAACTGTGCTTTCGTCTAACTGTGTGTTTATTGCTTTGAGAGAGCTTAAGAAATGCTCCGCCTTAGTAGTACCAATCAACGACAATATATTATCGTATTTTGCTTGTGTCCATGCCAAGGCAAGCTCACTCATTGTAAGACCAAGATCCTTTGCAATTTGAGAGAATTTATTTAAAATCTGTAAGTTATGCTTTTTATTAAATGGGGATAATATTCCTCTTGACATCATAGGGTTGGCAAGGCCACCGTTTATAACCTTATCAGTTAAAATGCCATGACCCACTGCACCATATGCAACGACCTGCACACCAAGCTCTTTTGCCGTTGGTACTAATTCACCTTCGATTTCACGGTTAAGTAAAGAGTATTCAACCTCCACACTGTGAATAGGATGAACCTTATTAGCTCTTTTAAGGGTATTGGCATCAACCTCGGAAAGACCGATATTTTTAATTAAGCCTTCATTTTTCAGCTTAACCAATTCCTCCATAACATCTTCCACCGCAATAGCAATATCCTGTCTTGCAGGCTGATAAAGGTCAACATAATCGAGGCCCATTTTTTTCAGCGCGCTTACTAATTGAGGTCTAATATTGTCCGGTCTTACATCAAGCTTAGCTCCGGTGAGAGAGAAGGTTACACCGAATTTAAGAGAGACAAAACAGTCATCTCTTGAAAAGCTTTTTAGCGCTTCGCCTAAGACAACCTGGGATTCACCTCTTTGGTAAAAATCACCTGTGTTAAAAATATTAATGCCGTTTTCCATTGCTGCATTAATTGTTTGGATTGAGCTTTCTTTGTTTGAAAAGTTCATACCCATTGTTCCAAGTGCCAGTTTTCCTATACCGTTCATAATTACTTCTCCGTTTCTATATTATTTCTTTTTAAAAGGATTTTAATTTTAGGTGGTGAGGGGTATTCGTATAATAAAATTTTTCATTAACTTTCCTGCCCATGAAATATCGCAATGTAAATTGGGATTTAGAAGTTACTTTTTGACTTCCTTTGTGATTTCAATTGTCTCTAATTGTACCTGATAAATATTTTCTTCTCCGCTCAAATTAGTTGTTTTCAATTCAAACCACAAATTATCAGTCAACTTATCAGCGTCACTATCTCTGAGAATGTCACCGGAAATTTTTCCAATATTTCCGGAAACATCAATTGTCCTACCTGTTTGATCATCAACACTATTAGAAAGCAAAATTATTTTTTCACTTCCATTAATATAAATGGTAGTTAAGTATGTGGTAACATCAGCAAAATCGTTTGACATCACTTTCAAATCTCCACCATAGCAAATTTCATCTTTGCCATCTAAAATAATTACACCATTCGACACAGAAATGTATTCATTTTCTCCGCTAAATGAATATACCTTTAAGGATTGTTCTTCATTGCTTTCGGAGGTAGTATTGCACCCTGCAAGCAGAACTGTACAAGCAAGCAACGATAGTATAACTTGCATTATCTTTTTCATAATATCATTCTCCCTTCAAATTTCAATTTGTAATTCAGTTTATTATAGCACGTTTTAGTTAAAAATTCATCAACTAACGATGAACTGTAAAAACGCTAAAAGGATTCCGAGATTTTCCAAATTGGACTTACACTCGGAATCCCTTAATTTATGTAATTTTCAGCCTATTATTTTTCTTTTCTTGACATCAAACAGACCGTCTCCACATGGGTCGAGACAATGCCGTTAATGTCATAGGTTGACGGAAACAAATCCACTCCCTATGTTGTAGG
>CAYWKY010000044.1:0-12348 GCA_964458915.1 uncultured Faecalibacterium sp. | reverse complement strand
ATACCATCGTGAAACATCATAAAAAGAATCTTAAATGTTTCATAAAGCATAAAACAGCTTTTTGGAGGACGAAGAAAATGAAAAAACTAATTTCACTAATGCTGGCCTTGGTTATGGCCTTCGTCATTGCGGTACCTGCTCTCGCAGTGTCGCCCTTAAACCCGGACTATAATGTACCAACCATTCTTCTGCGTGGTGACGGCACAGAAATTTATGATTCCACCGGTGAAAATGTTGTTTGGCCCATATCCTTCGGTGACGATGAGGGTGATAAGGATGCTCTTATTCAATCGGTTATCGATGTTATCTTCCCTCACCTTGTAACAGGTGTTCTCACAGGCAACTATGAGGGTTATTATCAAGCTTTCTATGAAGCTATGCTTCCTCTTTTTGAAGACGCACATCTTGACGGCAACGGTGCCCCGTCTAACGGCACTATTATCGACCCGGAAAGAACTGAGCAGAACAAAGAAAGAATGATATACGACACCAAAAACTGGGACGGTGTTAACAATTATGATATGAATGACTATACATTCTATTACGATTGGCGACTTTCCCCCATGGAAATAGTGCAACAGCTTGACGTATATATTAAGGCAGTTATGAAAAATACAAAATCAAACAAGGTTAACCTCGTTGGTCTTTGCCTTGGCGGTTGCCCTGTAATGGCTTATCTCGATTTCTATCTTGATGAGCTCGAAAAAAGTGTTAAGCCTTATATTAAAAATGTTTTCTTTGATGCCACTGTTTTAAACGACTGCGATCCTTTCACAGATGCTTTCAGAGGTAAAATTGCCTTAGATGTTGATGCTGTACAGAGATTCTTAGACGAATATGTGGACAAGGACGAAAACTCCTTTGACAGCCTTGCCGACTCAGTACCCTTCCTCAACGAAATAATTTTCACAACCTATGATCTTCTTAAAGAGACAACTGTTGCTTCCAGTCTTTTCGGCAGCATTGAAGATTTTTACGCTACTGTTTATGCCGGTCTTGTTCCCAAGCTTGCAATTGCTTCTTATGCAACCTTCCCCGGTTATTGGGCAAGCGTTCAGTCGAAATATTATGAAGAATGTCGTGACTTTGTTTTCGGCAAACCCGGCGATGAAATGTATGAGCAGTATAAGGGACTTATAGCAAAAAATGACAAGTACCACGAAGAAATAGGTTCTCAGATTGCTAACATTATTAAGGATTGTCAGTCTAAGGGCGTTCACTTCGGCGCTGTGGCAAAGTACGGCAGACAGCTTATGCCCTTTATTGAAAGCCAAAATCAACTCTCCGACAATCTTATTACACTTGAAAGCGCATCTTTCGGCGCAACAACATCTCTCGTTGGCAAGACTCTTAGCGACGATTATATAGCTGAAAGAATTAGCCTTGGCTTCGGTGATTATATTTCAGCGGATAAGCAGGTTGACCTTTCAACATCGCTTTTAAAAGACACCACTTGGATAATTAAAAATTCCAGCCACTTTAACTTCAGCTATGAAGAGGAAGTAGTTAACAACTTTATTTGGAGTACCGGTCTTACCACAAACAGCGAGGGGGCTCATCCGAGATTCATGCTCTTTGACCCTGCAACAGAAACTCTTTCTGCTCTCACTAAAGACAATATGGGCGAGACCGTTTGGGAGGATTCACCCACAACCGAAGAAGAAAGCACAATTTGGACAAAGCTCGCATCTCTCATGCGCTGGCTCACCGCAATGCTCAAATTCATTCTTCACATTTCATCAGTAAATCCGGGTCCGGCACCGGTATAAGCCAAAAATTAAATAAAACCGCAGAGGCATTTGCAGCTTCTGCGGTTTTTGTATTACTCAGCCTTTATTGATAGCTTCCTTCAAAGGTTGTGTAACTGCCTAAATATTCATCGGCAACAGCACAAACATAAAAATATGCGTACTGCTGAATATCGCCGCCGGAATAGTAGTTCACATAAAAGCGATAATATGGCAAATAAAGCTCCTGATTTCCGGCAGTATAATATATCAAGTCAGTTTTGGCTATCACTTCTTCCCTAAGCTTGCCGCCTTGAACGCTCTTTTCGTCCGCTGAGGTGACATATTCGCCGGACAGCAGATTTTCTTTTGCCTTATCAAGACTTTTTATCGGGTACTCTCCAAGCTTTTCGCTTGCATTTAAAAGGCAGTCACCAAGGCTGGTTACCTCAGAATCATTTCGGATTAAATAGTGTGAGTTGAAATTGAAGTTCAATATATCCTCAACAATGTTCTTGCCCTTAAGATAGGAACGAGTTTCTTTATCAACAAGCTCACCGTCCACTGAATAAGTGGAATAATCGCCTGAGACTATTTTATCGGAGCTTTTGCCACCAAATGTAAGCTCCATATGCTTGTTGATTAATGAGGAATCACCATTTGTAATTATAAGATTGATACCTTTTCCCGATGATACAACAGTGCCTGCACTTGTCTGTAAAGCGTAGCTGTAAATTTCTTCACTTTCCGTCTCATTCATCTGCTCAGGCGAAAGTGATAAATTTAGTTTTTTTGCGACCTCCAGCGTCTGCTTTTTCAGCTGCGAAAGGGAATAATAACCTTGAGAAAGCTTACCGCTGTTATAGCATAGATTTTTATAAACAGGAAGCGACTCAATTTTTACTTTTTCGTTCCAAGGGTTAATATCATTTGAGTTTTTGAGGGATAGCTCATCAGTACCCTCATAACCCATTGCGCCAAAATTAACGCTGTAGTTTTCAATTTTCTTCAAAGGCTTTTCCCCTGTGTTGCTGACAAAGGGAAAAACGAGCAAAATCAAACAAAGGCAAGCTGCAATGGCTACTGCCCATTTTAAGCCACTTTTTTTATAAAAAACAGTTTTCTTAGGTACAGCGCTTTCAATACATTTGTCGTCGATTTTACCTAATGCTATAAATAAATCTTCGCCTTTCATAATATACCTTCTTTCTCTAAATGTTCTTTCAATTTAATTCGTTGCCTAAAAAGTATAGATGTAACCTTGCTCTCACTCATGGAAAATTCCTTAGCTATAAGAGAAATAGAAGCTGCATACCAATAACGCCTTAGAAAAATGTTTCTGTTTTGACTACTTTGCCCACTTAGAAAGTCTTCTATTGACTTTACAAGCAGAGCTTCATTTAGAGAATCTTCAACAGATGTTTTAGACGGTATACAGTTCTCAAGCTCACTGAAAACTCCATCTATAACACTTGCACCTCTTTTTTCGGCAGAGTACTTTTTATGGCGGTTAATCGCAAGACCTCGTGTGATTTTTCCTAAGTAGGTGCGTAAGTTTTGAGGATTTTTAGGCGGAATAGAATTCCATGCACGAAGATAGGTGTCATTAACGCACTCCTCACTGTCCTGCCTGTCAGAAAGTATGTTTTCGGCTATGTAGCTACAATATGCGCCATATTTCTTATGGGTTTCGGTTATAGCTTTTTCCGAGCGTGTAAAATAAAGCTTTATGATATCGATATCTTTCATTATTAATCCTCCTTTCACCTATATACACCGAAAATATGAAAAAACATTGCGCAACCGAACAAAAATCTTTTTATTTTTTTGAAAGTCATATCAAAGAAAAGCAGAAAAAAATAGTGTAGCAGAAAAACTACTACACTATAAAAGCTAATTTTCTCACACCACTGCTACTGCTTCAACTTCGCAAAGAACACCCTTGGGAAGTGCCTTAACAGCTACACAGCTTCTTGCCGGTGCTGAGGTGATATACTTAGCGTAAACCTCATTAAATGCTGCGAAATCGCCCATATCAGCAATAAAGCAGGTTGTTTTAACTACATTATCAAAGCTTGTGCCTGCTTCGTCAAGAACAGCCTTTAAGTTTATCATAACCTGCTCAGCCTGAGCTGTTATATCCTCGCCCTCAACGTTGCCTGTTGCAGGGTTAATGGGTATCTGACCTGAGGTGAAAAGAAATCCGTTTGCCATTATAGCCTGTGAATAAGGGCCGATAGCGGCAGGTGCTTTGTCTGTTGAAATTTTTTTAAGCATAACTAAATCTCCTTATATTAAAGTTTTTATAAATTGCTGTGCAGCTCTCGGTGAGCGACTGCCCTTTGCCAAAGCGAAAGCTTCAGCCTTTGTGTCAAGCTCTTTTTCGTCCATAGTGAGTTTTTCTTTTTTGGCAAGTTTATGAACTATGTCGAGATAAAGCTGTCTGTTGGGCTTTGAGAAATAAACCACAAGACCAAAACGGTCAGATAAAGAGAGAAGCTCTTGAACTGTGTCGCTGTGGTGAATATCGTCTTCGTGTCCTCTCTCAGAAAAACGCTCCTTAACAATATGTCTGCGGTTGCTCGTTGCGTAAATGACCGCATTTGACGCTTTCGCCGAAGCTGAGCCTTCAAGGGCAGCTTTCAGCATACTAAAACAATCATCGTTTTTATTAAAGGACAAATCATCAATGAAGATAATAAATTTCAGCGGATTATCCGCAATCCTGCCCATAACATGAGACAAGGAGAACAGCTGATCCTTTCTCAGCTCAATGAGTCTGACACCCTTGTCAAAATAAGCATTGGCCACTGCCTTAACAGTGGAGGACTTACCCGTACCTGCATCACCGCAAAGAAGAACATTTTGAGCGTACCTTCCCTCGGTGAGAGCCTTTGTGTTTTCCACAACCTTTTGTCTTTCCTCGTCGTACCCGATAAAGTTGTCAAAGGAAATATCATCGGCAGCTTCAACAGCAACAATTTCTCCGTCTTCAACTCTGAACATACCTGCCGCAGCGAATATTCCATAGCCATAGCGGTCGATATGCTTGATTCTTTCGTGGTACACTGCCGAGAAATCCACATTTTCGTTTTCAAATTGTGGAATATATCCCTCATGGCCTTCAAAAAGCATATCGGGAGTAAGGGTTGTCAGGAAAGAAAACAGCTCAAGCTCCTTTTGTGCGTTAGCTTTAATACATTGAGACACCTCTTTGTTTTTTGCCGCTGAGGTGATATATATATTTTCGTCCTCACACACAGCTTTTTTCAAAAAAGCGGAAAAGGAACCGTTATAAGCTCCAAGCAAATTTACAAATTCACCATAAAAGCCTAATTTATCAAATATATTCTCACTTTTTAAAAAGCTTAGAAATGCCGTCATTTCCTTTTTACTCAGCACTCCTGTGAAAACGCTCAAAGATGAAAGTGAGCAGGCAAGCTCTTTTAAGCTTGTGACATTCATTTTATCAAAATTCATTTATAATCGCACCCTTGTCGGCTGAGCTTACTGCGGCGGCATAGCGAGCAAGATAACCTCTAACATCGGTCTTCACCTTAATAGGCATTGTCTTTTTACGCTCTTCGATTTCCTCGTCGCTGACTTTAAGCTGAATTTTATATTCGGGAATGTTAATTGAAATAATGTCGCCATCCTTAACATAGGCGATAAGTCCACCTCTGACAGCCTCAGGTGAAACGTGACCGATAGAAGCACCTCTTGTTGCGCCTGAAAAACGACCGTCAGTTATAAGAGCAACATCCTTGTCAAGTCCCATACCTGCAATAGCCGATGTGGGTGAAAGCATTTCTCTCATACCGGGGCCACCTGAAGGACCTTCATAACGAATAACAACAACATCACCTTTGACGATTTTGCCGTCATATATAGCGGCAATACAATCCTCTTCGCTGTCAAAAACCTTTGCCGGACCTTCGTGTACCAGCATTTCATCAGCTACAGCGCTTCTTTTAACAACACAACCGTTAGGCGCAATGTTACCTCTGAGAACTGCAATACCACCTGTTTTTGAATAGGGATTTTCAGGTGTTCTTATAACGCTTGTGTCTTTATTAACTGCACTTTCAATATTCTCTCCGAGAGTTTTACCTGTGCAGGTCATAACATCAGTGTCAAGAAGACCTAATTTTGAAATTTCTTTAAGTACAGCGTAAATACCGCCGGCTTCGTTAAGGTCTTCCATATATGTGTGACCTGCTGGAGCAAGATGGCAGATATTAGGTGTCTTTTCGCTTATTTCATTAACCATATCAAGGTCAAATTTAATGCCACATTCGTTAGCAATTGCCGGTAAGTGTAACATACTGTTTGTGCTACAGCCTATTGCCATATCTGCTGTTACTGCGTTTTTAATTGCCGCCGGGGTCATAATGTCACGAGGGCGAATATTCTTTTTAACAAGCTCCATAATCTGCATACCTGCATGCTTTGCAAGCTCAATTCTCGCTGAATACACCGCCGGAATAGTACCGTTACCACCAAGTCCCATACCAAGAACCTCAGTTAAACAGTTCATTGAGTTAGCTGTGTACATACCTGAGCATGAACCGCAGGTGGGACAAGTGTTTTCTTCGCAAATACGAAGCTGATTCTCATCTATTTTGCCTGCCTTATATGCGCCTACTGCCTCAAACATACTTGAAAGGCTTGTCTTTTTGCCGTCCACTCTGCCTGCCAGCATTGGACCACCGGACACAAAAATTGTGGGTATATTAAGTCTTGCCGCAGCCATAAGAAGACCGGGCACATTTTTATCACAATTGGGAATCATAACAAGACCGTCAAAGCCGTGAGCCATAACCATAGCTTCTGTTGAGTCAGCGATAAGGTCTCTTGTAACAAGAGAATACTTCATTCCTGTGTGACCCATTGCAATACCGTCGCAAACAGTTATTGCCGGGAACACTATGGGAGTACCGCCGGCCATAGCAACACCAAGCTTTACAGCGTCGGCAATTTTATCAAGGTTAACATGACCGGGTACTATCTCATTAAAGGAGCTAACAATACCTATAAGCGGACGGGACTGCTCCTCCTTAGTTAAACCTAAAGCGTGATAGAGACTGCGGTGAGGGGCATTGTTAAAGCCGTCAACTATTGTGTCTTTAATCATTTTATTTTCCTCCTTATTGGAAGTTTATTCATATTCGGCAAAGGCTGCCGCACAAAAGCAGCAGCCTTATTAAATCAGTTATTAATGAGCTTATCCTCGTCGCTCCATGAATAGAGCTTACGAATCTCTTTACCTACAACCTCACTGGGATGTTCAGCAGCAAGCTTTCTCATAGCGCCGAAGTGTACCTGTGAAGAAGCGTCTGACATATCGAGAAGGAAATCCTTTGCGAATGTACCGTCTTGAATGTCCTTGAGTACCTTCTTCATAGCCTTCTTAGTTTCATCTGTGATGATTTTCGGACCTGTGATATAGTCGCCATATTCAGCTGTGTTTGAAATTGAATATCTCATGCCTTCAAAACCGCTTTGGTAAATAAGGTCAACGATAAGCTTCATTTCGTGAATACACTCGAAGTATGCGTTTCTGGGGTCATAGCCAGCCTCTGTGAGAGTTTCAAAGCCTGCCTGCATAAGAGCGCAAACACCGCCACAAAGAACAGCCTGCTCACCGAAAAGGTCGGTTTCTGTCTCTGTTCTGAAGGTTGTCTCAAGAACGCCTGCACGAGCGCCACCGATACCAAGAGCATAAGCGAGAGCGATTTCAAGAGCATCACCTGTTGCGTCCTGCTCAACAGCAACAAGGCAGGGAACACCCTTACCAACCTGATATTCGCTTCTAACTGTGTGACCGGGGCCCTTAGGAGCGATCATAACAACGTTAACATCCTTCGGTGGCTTAATGCAACCATAGTGAATATTAAAGCCGTGTGCGAAAGCAAGAGTCTTGCCCTGTGTAAGGTGGGGTTCAATGCTCTCTTTATAAAGTTTAGCCTGCTTCTCATCGTTGATAAGAATCATAATCATATCTGCATTTTTTGCTGCATCTGCTGCTGTCATAACCTTAAGGCCCTGACTCTCAGCCTTTGCCCAGCTCTTGCTGCCCTCATAAAGACCAACGATAACATTAACGCCTGAATCCTTAAGGTTAAGTGCATGAGCGTGACCCTGTGAGCCGTAGCCGATAATAGCAACTGTTTTTCCGTTTAATTTAGCAAGGTTGCAGTCCTGCTGATAATAAATATTCTGCATTATAAAGTCTCCTTTATTAATTTATTCCTGGTTTATCATTGTGTCTGTGCCTCTTTCAATGGCAACTATACCTGTTCGGCACATTTCGAGTATGCCCAAGGGCATCATTATCTTGATGAAAGCATCAAGCTTCAAAGGCTCACCTGTCAGCTCAACGCTCATAACATCCGTTGAATAGTCAATAATTTTTGCGCGGTATATTTCAGCCGCTGCCATAATTTCAGCTCTTGTCTCAGGTGAGTTTTTCACCTTTAAGAGCATAAGCTCTCTTTTAACTGTCACATCATCGTCAAGAACCTTGACCTTTTTAACATTATAGAGCTTTTTCATCTGGCTGACAAACTGATTTTTTGTGTTTTCGTCGCCGCTTATAGTTATTGTTATTCTTGAATAATTCGGGTCTTCAATGGTACTAACCGTCAAAGCGTCAATATTAAAGGCTCTTCGTGTGAACATATTTGTCACTCGCATAAGAACACCGGGTTTGTTATCAACGATAACAGCTATAACAAATTTTCTCATGTTATTCTCCCCTTTCCTTTGAAACGATAATATCATCTATGGAGCCTCCGGGAGGAAGCATTGGGAGAACAAACTCATCCTTGTCTATAAGCACCTCAATAAGGTGAGTACCATCACCCTTTGAAGCCTCGGCAAAGGCCTCTTTAAACTCATCGGGTGTCGCACAGCGATGAGCCGTCGCACCAAAAGCTTGGGCAAGCTTAAAGAAGTCTGTCTTTCTTTCAAGCACAGTGTTCGAGTACCTCTCACCGAAGAAGAGAGTTTGCCACTGTCTAACCATTCCAAGAACACCATTATTTAAAAGCACAATAGTGAGTGGAACATTATATGTAACTGCCGTTGAAAGCTCGTTTAAGTTCATTCCGAATGAGCCATCGCCGGTAATAAGCACAGTTCTTTCTTTTTTTGCCACCGCAGCACCTATAGCCGCACCCATGCCGTAGCCCATAGTACCTAAGCCACCGCTTGAAATAAAGGTTCTGTTGCGGTTAAACTTAAGATATTGAGCCGCCCACATTTGGTGCTGACCGACATCGGTTGCAACCACAGTGGTGTCCTTTTTAATCTCATTGATTATATCAAACACCTGCTTAGGTGTCATAGGTATCTTAACATTTTGAAGTGCCTTTTCTTCAATAGCCTTTTCTTCATTTTTAAGCTCTTGAACACGATTTTTCCACTGAGGTCTTGGGTTCTCGTTTACAAGAGCGCAAATTCTCTCAAGTGAATCCTTAAGGTCACCGTGAACACCGACATCAACGCCGATATTTTTATTAAACTCGGAAATATCCACATCAAGCTGAATAAACTGAGTGTTTTTGACATATTTTGCAGTGTTGCCTGTAGCTCTGTCGCTAAAACGCACACCGATACCGATTACTAAGTCCGCCTCTTTATTAGCTATTGAGGAAGCATAGTGACCGTGCATACCCTGCATACCTAAAAATCTATCGTACTGTGTGGGTATTGAGGAAATTCCCATAAAGGTACAGCCGATATAACCGCCTATTTTTTCGGCAAAAACCATAACCTGCTCAGCCATATCCTGGCCTAAAACACCGCCACCGATATAGATATAAGGTCTTTCGCTATCGTTAATAAGCTCCGCAGCCTGCTTTATATAAATATCCTTAGCAAGTTTATTTTCAAACGGCTCAACACACTCGCCTTTTTCGTACTCTGCCGAAGCTGTTTGCACATCCTTGGGAATATCCACGAGTACCGGTCCGGGTCTTCCGCTTTTAGCGATTCTGAAAGCCTCTCTTAAGGTGTCGGCAAGGTCTTTAACATCGCTGACAAAATAGTTATGCTTTGTTATAGGCATGGTAATGCCTGTAATATCGATTTCCTGAAAAGAGTCCTTACCAATAAGGGCTGTTGGCACGTTACCCGTAATAGCCACCATTGGCACTGAGTCGAGCATAGCTGTTGCGATGCCGGTAACAAGGTTAGTTGCGCCGGGACCTGAGGTTGCAATAACCACACCGACCTTACCTGTACTTCTGGCATAACCATCTGCCGCATGAGATGCGCCCTGTTCGTGGGCGGTGAGAACATGGTTTATTCTGTCCTGCGCCTTATAAAGTGAGTCATAGATATTGAGAACCTGACCGCCGGGGTATCCGAAAACATCGGTAACGCCCTGCTCGATAAGGGTCTCTATAACAATTTCTGATCCTGTGAGTTTCATTTCCCTACTCCTTTAGAGTACATATATACTGAATAAAATCTATTGAATTATTATATCACGCTTATTGTCGATTTGTCAACTGTATTATACTTAGTTAAAGCGTGAAAGTGTCCATTACATTCAAAAGCTCCGAAGCATCAAGGACACTTCGGAGTAATTTGTTTTATTTATCAATATGTGACAAGAAGAACTCTTTTCTCTCGTCGGTGTTGATAACTGTGACAGGCTTAATCTGATTAAGAACTCTACCCTGCTTTTTGAGCATCTCTCTGTAGTCAGCATAAGTGCCTTCCTTGAGAAGAACTACCTCAGGCTCATCGAGCATACCCCAACGGCGATACTTAAAGTACTTCTCGTTGCTCTCGCTAAGCTTTGAGTCGAGAACCTTTGAAAGCTCTGAAAGCTTATCCTTGCTGATTTCGCCCTCAGCCTCAACTAAAAGCATATAGCGTACAGGGTCATGATCATGGTCGGGATAGTAGCTGTAACCCTTGAAGGTAACACCTGTTTCCTTTTGAAGCTCATGTGCTGCCCAGTCTGCCATTTGTGTTGTGGTCTTTTCATTGGCAATGTTCATAGCAAGATTGTTTCTATAAAGGAATTGCATCATAGGTGCTTGCTTATAATAGCCTGTTATACGCACAACGTCCTCAATCTTATAACGATAAAGGCCTGAACGGTTTGTAACAACCAACTCATACTCCTTACCAACTTCAACCTCATCCATAGTAAGAGGTCTTTCACAATCCGGGTCGTCCATAGGAATAAACTCGAAGAATACTGACTGGGGAAGAAGTACGCAGTCGCTTGTGTTAAGGTCAACGGGCATTGCCATATAACCCTCAGCAGCTGCATAACCCATACAGTGAATAGGTGCATCACCGATGTGCTTGCGAAGCTTGTCAACATAGAACTCAAGAGTTGAGCTGACCATACCGTATGACCAAGCATACTTCGGCCAAATTCTCTTTGCGATAGGTGTATCAAAGCCCTTTTCACATTCTCTTCTGATTTCATTAGCTCTTGAGGGGTTGGGCTTTAATTTCTTTTCCCACTTTGCACGAAGCTCAGGAGGACATTTTACGCTGGGGTCAATTGTACCCTTTTCAATATCGTTACATACCATTTCCCAGTTTGCCTCAAAGTAGTCGAACATAGTTGTCAAGAGTGTAACAACCATTGAGCCGAGATAGGTAAGGTCACGCTTTTCAAGAGCAAAACGAAGGTGGAAATATGATGAGTCAACTGCTTCCTCATTTTCCGGATACATAAAGTCAACGGGTGTAGTCATGAAGAACTTTGAAATAGGCTTAAGGTAAGTCAAGGGAACCTGACCTGCGCCGTTTGCCATTTTGCCGTCACCCATTTTATGACCTGTGAGGATAACAACAACAGGACCAACTTGTTTCGGGAACTTCAAATGGTTCTTCTTAAACCATTTTGCTGCGCAGCCGGTGGTACCTGAAAAGCCCATGCATTGCATTATCCATAAGTCAGAAGCACATTTGGGAAGAATCTTCGGCTTACCGACTGAACCTGAGGATGAGCAATAACGAATGTTGCGAGCTTTCATCATAAGATTTTTCTCGCCTGCAATCATACGGTCAACATAGTCTGAATATGTATCATAAGTTGAGAAAGGAATCTTCTGCTGATACTCTCTAACGGTATTGACATTGCCTAAACCGACTTTTTTGCCATATTCTGTGTCCTTATTCTTTTTAAGGATACGCTTAAGTATTCTCTTTTGAGTGTCCATAGCATGAGAGGTATAATAATCCACCTTTGCCCACTCAATATATCCGAGAAGTACACCTATATCTGATAATCCGGCCATATTTTTTACCTCACTTTATTTAATTTCTTTATGCGTTAACTGTCTCATCGATATGGGAGAAGAAGAATTCTTTTCTCTCATCGGTGTTAATAACTGTTACTGGTTTAATCTGATTGAGAACCTTACCCTGCTTTTTCAGCATTTCTCTGTAATCGGCATAGGTATTCTTTTTAAGAAGCTGAACTTTAGGATTTGTTATCATACCCCAACGACGATATTTAAAATACTTTTCGTTGCTCTCGTTAAGCTTTTCGTCAAGTACCTTTTCGATTTCGGAAATCTTATCAGCTGAAATATCACCATCAGCCTCTGCAAGAAGCATATAACGAACAGGGTCATTGTCTGTG
>CAYWKY010000043.1:5001-12368 GCA_964458915.1 uncultured Faecalibacterium sp. | reverse complement strand
CACCTATAATAATTATACCAATATAAGATGTATATGTCAACAAACTTTAAAGTTAAATAATTTTTGTTGAAATATTTTCCTTGTTATGTTATGATAAAATAGTATTAAATTGAAAGGATGAGATAAATGGACAATAATCCAAACAGCATTAGTTTTTCAGATATTATAAAGGGTGTTTCAATAGCGGCTGTGCTTATTGTTCTGCTTGGTGCGGGCTATATAATGGGCGTTTTGGTTTCGCCTAATAACGGAATTGTGACTGAGCAGGAAACGAAACAAAGCTTTACAGTTCAAAACCCGGAAAACATTAAAGAGGTTAAAATCAACGCTATAACTCCGGATATGACAACAACTATGGCTACCACAACTCTTGTGACAACAACTAAGCAGGAAGAAACAACTGAAACAACCACAAAGAAAAAAGATAGTGCTTCAGACAAAAAAGAAACAAAGCCCTCAAAGAAAGAAAACAAAGAAAAAACCACCAAAGAAATTGTAGAGCTTTTTAACAAGAGCGCAAACAAAATCAAGGGCGAAGCAACAAAGGTTGTTAAAAATTACGAACACAGAAGTGTTAATGAGGATAAGCTTGTTGTACCCTCGTCACTTGAATCTTTAGCTCAGGATATGATGACAAGATTTATGAACGACGACCTTGAGCCTATTGAATATAGCACAAGCGAAGCAATTAAGGAAAATTACATGGTACCCTCACAAAGCTATGTCAGTAAGCTTTCTGTTTCCGATGTTAAAAAGGCTACTTGCAAGGATAACGGCAAGGAGTACGAAATAACAATTGTGGCTAAGGAACAAAAAAATCCCACTGCCGGCGTGGGCATTGGTGCAGCGTTTGATGTTATTGAAGCTAACGAGGTTGCAGAGAAAACATCTCTTATAGAAAAGTTTGAAACTACTTATTATGATTGCACAATTAAGTGTAAAATAGATAAGCAAACAGGCAGAATGACATGGGCAAACTACACAACACCCCTTGTTCTTGATTGCACTGTTAAGGTTTTCAGAAGTATTGATGCCAGCGTTGGTCTTACATTTGAAAAAGACTACAATATTTATTATTAATAAGGCAAACAAAAGCCGCCCCAATTTTGTTGGGGCGGTAAA
The DNA here is from genome assembly GCA_964458915.1 of uncultured Faecalibacterium sp. Classification (GTDB taxonomy): domain Bacteria; phylum Bacillota; class Clostridia; order Oscillospirales; family Acutalibacteraceae; genus UBA6857. The sequence continues at coordinate 11,246 of CAYWKY010000043.1, read as the reverse complement.
TTTTTATGCTTAATCCCATTCACAACCGGTTACTGTATCCATGTCAACACCTTTGGTGTCGTGCGCCTTTTTCATCAAGCTAAATAAAGCGGCGATGAATCCGGGTACCAAAAGAGCAAAGGAAACTGTGCCGGTTAAGCTGTTGCCGAAAATTGTGATTAAAGGCAGGCTCACAGCGTAGGATATAACCACACCGACTGCGGTAACAATAAATTGAGCTGACATTGTGGACGAGCGAAGGTTAGTGGGTGAGGACTCGCCAATCATCATTATAAGCACATCGTTTGTCGAATAATAGCTACCTATAAATGCACCGCAAAGGAAACCGACAAGATAAGGGTTCCACGCCTGAGAAGCACCAATTGAAAAAGCGATAAAGGCAACGAGACAGTTGACGGCAGTTACTATTGCGGCAGGCTTTCTACCCTTTGAGTCGGAGATAAATCCCATTATAACCTGAGACACTGCACAGCCAACAGGGAATAAGAACAGAGCAGTTGTAACTTCGCCTATGCTGACACTTTCAAGGGCAGCGTCAAGACTTTGAAAAAGACCCTTAGCCAAATAGTTTTCAGCGTAGCCATAAGAGAGGATAACCTGATAGTTAATTGTGCCTATAAAGCCTAAATTGGCAAAAGCTGTTGTTATGTAAAGCCAGCGAAGCTGTTTATGCTTAAGGGCAAATTTTAATGCAGGAATAAGACCGCCTTGTGCGTTTTGAGCATCCTTGTTTTCTTTTTGTATCTGTCTTTCCTCATCGGTCATTTTAAGATAGCGAAGTCTTGAATCAATAAAGGTGTCGGTTTCTCTTGCGAATATTAAAGCGATAAACGAGGTAACAAGACCGACAATGGCAGGGATAAGATAAACATTTCTCCATTGAGATGCCTCAGCCATGAGTAAACGCCTGAGAAGCGGTACGAGCATAACTGCCATGTTTGCAACAAACTTTATTACAGAATAAATTCTTGCTCTGATTTTCGTCGGTGCAGATTCCATAATATACACAACATGCATATCGTGAGGGATAAAGAATTGTACAAGGCAAGCGCCGACAAAATATAAGAAAAGATTATTTGACAAGAAAATAACTAACATTGCAAAGCTCATGCCGAAGGTGTTAATAATAAGAAACAGCTTTCTGCCAAGCTTATCTGCAAGAGGTCTGTAAAGAAGACCGATAGCCTGAAATGGTACAACGAGAATTGATAAAATGTCTAAAATACCCACACTGCTTTCGCCAAACTTAGAGAAAAGATCGTTGGCGATTTCCGTTTTCATAAGTGTGCCTATTTGAGAAGCAATTTCATCTGTTGCATAAATCAGGGATATGATAAAAACAAGATATATAAAATACATATCCTTTTTGGGTCTTGCCTTTTCTTTCTCCCATTTTGCGATTTCTTTTTCCCGCCTTAAAGCTATTTTTTGCAGCTTTTCCGGGGACATTTCTTTTGTTTTCATTTACATTCACTCCTTTAGTGACAGTATAACACAATTAAAGTCAAATGCAAAGCCAAATAGAAAAAAATCCAAATAAAAAGCTTGTTTAAAAAAACAACAAGCAGCCGCCGAAGCGACTGCTAAGTTAATTTTTATTTTGTGCCAACAAGCTCTGTGATGAGAACGATTATAGTTGTGAGCCATTTGAGAAGTGAAGCGATAAGAGTGAAGATTCTCTCCTGCTTAGTCTGTGGCTTTTCAAGCTCAGAGTTTGCTTCCCATTTCTCAATGTTGCAGTTTTCTGTGGTCATTTTGCTAAATGTACCCCATTCACCTTTGCTATCATCAGCTGAGGGAGTGTAAATAATGAACTATGACCAATCGAAATCGTTAACAGTGAGCTGCTCTTTTGCGTCAATAACTGTAAGGATAAGCTTTATTTCTTCCGGTGTGTAGGTTGAGTGCTTACAGCCTTTAACGAACCAAGTGTATTCGGGGAAAAGACAAGTTGAAGCGTCAATCTTTTTGTCGGGTGAAATGTACTTGCCCTTGTTTTCAGCTTTTCTCTGCTTGATATATTCGTCAGAAAGTGTGTCGTAAACTGTTGAGGTTGTTGCGCCAAAGGATGAATGTTTTACTGAAACAAAGGTGTCACCTAAAACACTACCGTCTTCAACAATAGGTACAAGCTGAGTGCCGTATTTTGAAACGATGCAAAGGTTAACAGTTTTGCCGTCTTTAGCGCTGGGAACCTTAGTGCTGAGAATTATGTCGTCAATATTTTTCTTTACATTTTCGTTATAGTTTGTGATTTTTTCAATAAGTCCTGCATATTGCTCACGCTTTGCGCTGCCTTTTTCGCCAAAGGCATAAACAAGACCGTCTTCAAAGTCCTCAACTGAAACAAGAGCCCAATATGAGGGGAAGGTCATAAATGTGCTGGTAGCGATAGCTGAAACAATGCCGTATTCGATTTTAGCGTAAAGCTGCTCACGAACAACATTAGTTAATGTGTCAAGAACACCTGTGTTAGCTAAAAGCTCAATAGTAGAACCGACTATGGGGCTTAAGGAGAAGCCATAGTAGAATTCCATATCCTTTAAGAATCTTGCAAGTGCATGTCCGTCAATGCCGAAGTCGCCACTGATAGCACCGCTGATAAATTCTGAACCCTTTGAAGTAGCAACATCAATGCCGAAGCCCTTGATTTTATCGCAACCGTATTTGTTTATGTATGCTAAAGCAACATTTGTACCAAGGCACTTACAAGTTAAGGAAACTCTTTCACGACCTGTTGAGGTACAAACGCCGTTAATAAACTCGTTGAGCTGATCGGCAATCTCGTTGGGGTCAAGTCTCCAGTCATAATAGAAATAATATGCTCTTTCGTCATACTTGCCACCGGGAGAACGGTCTGTTGTCATTGAAATAGCATTTTTCTTTTCAGCTTCTTTACCTATACCTGAGTCAGAGCCTTCGGGTACATTGCCGTTGCCGTCAAGTCTTATTGCAGCGAAAAGATCACCGATTTCCTTTTCAACAGCTGCATAATAATTATCCCATTTGTCGAAAGCAATACCTTCAAGAATGAAAGGTAAGGTTATATTTGCGACAGCTTCCCATATTTTATCGCTGCTGTCTTCGCCTGAGTCGGAAGAAAAGAGGTCGTCGATACGGAAAGTTTTTGTGTCGTTCTCGTAGTAGATGTCGCCGCTGTCACCTGCGATATATATTACCGGGTCGTCACACATCATTTTTGTAGGTTTACCTGCGGCTGCTGCGGGCAGAGCGAGAGGTAAAATCATGAGTGCACAAAGTACCAAAGAAATTACTTTTTTCAGATTTCTGTTCATTTTATTGATCCTCCTAAATCTTTTAAGGAAAGAATTTCCTTAAACTATAACATTGCTATTTTAGCACGATAAAGTCACATGGTCAATCACTTTTTTAAAAAAATATGAATTTTATGTGTAAAATGTTGAAGAATTTATAATAAACAATTTCAGGACTCGGTCTTTTTCCCTTTGAGATATTCTTCTCGACCTGTTTGATAAAGATTGTTGCCGAAAGAGTCGATTATAACTGTAAGAGGCATATTTTCAACATAAAGCTCACGAAGTGCTTCTGCACCAAGGTCTTCATAAGCTATAAGCTTAGCAGATTTAATACATTTTGACAGCAGGGCACCTGCTCCTCCTATTGCACCGAAATAGACACCGCAATATTTTTTCATCCCTTCGATTACTTCAGGGAGTCTTGCCCCTTTACCTATCATTCCTCTTGCACCAACACTCATTAAAGTTGGAGCGTAAGCATCCATTCTGCCACTTGTTGTCGGACCTGCTGAACCGATGACTTGTCCGGGCTTTGCGGGAGTTGGGCCAACATAATAAATTGTTGCGTTTTCCGGGTCAAAGGGCAGTGGTTCACCCTTTGCTAAAGCTTCACACATTCTTTTGTGTCCTGCGTCTCTTGAGGTGTAAACAGTACCTGTAAGCAGAACTCTGTCGCCTGCTTTAAGAGTTTTAGCTAATTCTTTTGTTAAAGGTAAGGTTATTTTCTTTTCCATACTATATCACCTGTGTTTTATGTCTTGTTACATGGCAGTTAATGTTTATGGCGCAGGGCATACCTGCTATGTGCGTGGGGAGAGTTTCAATGTTCAGACCGATAGCTGTTGTTTTGCCACCGAAGCCCTGAGGACCTATGCCAAGCTCGTTGATTTTTTCGAGCATCTCTTTTTCAAGCTCAGCGTAGTAGGGGTCAGGGTTACTTGTGCCTAAGTCTCTAATAAGAGCTTTCTTAGCAAGCAAAGCCGCTTTGTCAAATGTACCGCCGATGCCGATACCCACCACCATTGGGGGGCAAGGGTTAGGTCCTGCATTTTCTACAGTTTCAATTATGAACTTTTTTATGCCTTGAAGTCCTGCTGACGGCTTAAACATTCTAATGGCGCTCATATTTTCGCTGCCGAAGCCTTTAGGGGCAACAGTTATTTTAACTTTGTCGCCTTGAACTATTTCAGTGTAAATCATTGCCGGAGTGTTGTCGCCTGTGTTGCCTCTGAGTATAGGGTCTTTAACGACACTTTTGCGAAGATAGCCCTTGTCATAGCCTCGTCTGACCCCTTCGTTTACCGCATCGCTCAGCAGTTCGCCTGAAATATGCACATCTTGACCGATTTCGAGAAAAACGCAAGCCATACCTGTGTCTTGACAGATAGGAACATTCTCCCTTTCCGCAATTTCATAGTTTTTTATTATATCTTTTAGTATCCCCTTAGCGGCGGGACAATCTTCACAGTCGTGGCATCGCTCAATCGCGTCCCTGACATCGCTCGGAAGATAATAGTTAGCCTCAATGCACAGCTTTTCAACTGTGTCTCTTATTACATCTGAATTTATTTCACGCATTTTATTTCACCTTCACTGATTTTATGTCGCTGAAAGCGCCGTAAACAACTTTGCTGTCAACTTTCTTATATGCTCTAACCTTAAAATAATAGGTTTTGCCGCTTTTAAGCTCTGATTTTTTATAGCTTAGCTTAGTGATGGATTTCAGCTTTTTATATTCGCCGTTTTTACTTGTGGAATAATAAATCTGATAACCACTTGCACCGCTGACCTTTTGCCATGAAAGACTTGCTGATTTTGAACCGCTTTTCACGCTCAAAACTGTCTTCGCAGGTTTAGTTGCGAATTGTGCCGTAACGTTGCTGCCCCAATTAACAGTGCCGTCTGAAAGTTTAGCATACGCCTTAACAGAGAATTTATATGTGGTGCCGCTTTTAAGCTTTTTAACTGTATAAGTGTTTTTGCCGGTAACTGTGGTGAGAAGCTTATACTTTTTGTTTTTGCTGTCATACTGATACACTCTGTAGCCGGTTGCGCCCTTGACCTCTTTCCAAGTGAGCTTTATTTGAGTTGTGCTGACTTTGGCGCTTATTTTTGAGGTTTTACCTACTACAATGCTAAAGCTTAGCTTTTCGCTACCGCTGTATTTGCCTTTGAAGGTTATCTTCGCCGTATATGTGCCGATTTTCTTAGCGGAGCCTATGTTTACCACATAATCTTCACCTAACTTAAGTGCGTTCTTTTGAGAATCAATAACACTGACGCTTAAAGTGGGAGCTTTGCCATTATAAGCATACTTTGTTTTGTTAAGCTTAACGGTTTTGATCATATAAATCTTTTTAGTTTTTTCGTCACCGCAGCGGCTACACTTCTCTTTTATTTCGCCGTGATTATTTTTGGTCGCTTTAGTGATAACAGTTGATTTATAGCTGTGACCGAGCTTTTCGGTGGTTTCCTGTTGCTTTAGTACCTTGCCGCAAACGGAACATTTTGCGCCTTGTGTTTTACCGCTTTTGGTACAGGTTGCCTTTGTAGCTTTTATAGTAACTTGCTTGTGTTCGAGCTTTTCCACATCCTCTGTCACTGTTTGGTTACATCGTGAGCAATAGGCTGTTTTTTCACCTTTGGCGGTACAGGTCGGCTCTTTCGTAATGATATAATCATTATAAGAGTGACCGAGTTTGCTGAGAGGTTGTGTTTTGCTTTTTGAACAGCGAACACAAAAAGCTGTTTCTTCACCCTGTGCCGTACAAGTTGGATCTTTCGTTATTTTATATTCGCCATAGCTGTGACCGAGCATAGGAATATCTTCTTGTGCCAACATAACTTTACCGCACATAGAACACTTTTTGCCGTCGGTTTTACCGGCCTTGTCGCAAGTGGCTTTCGAGCCTAAGACAGTTTCTTTGCTGTCGTGTGAAACTTTGCTGATAGTCTCGCTGACTTCTT
>CAYWKY010000043.1:0-4901 GCA_964458915.1 uncultured Faecalibacterium sp. | reverse complement strand
CTTTGCTGTCGTGATTTATCTTAGAAATAGTCTCGCTAACTTCTTTATTGCAGCGCATACAATTAGCAGTTTTCTTGCCCTGCGCTGTGCAAGTCGGCTCTTTGGTTATTTTATATTCGCCATAGCTGTGACCGAGCATAGGAATATCTTCTTGTACCACCATGATTTTACCGCACATGGAACACTTTTTGCCGTCGGTTTTACCCTCTTTATCGCAAGTGGCTTTCGAGCCTAAGACAGTTTCTTTGCTGTCGTGATTTATCTTAGAAATAGTCTCGCTAACTTCTTTATTGCAGCGTATACAATTAGCTGTTTTCTTGCCCTGTGCTGTGCAAGTCGCCTCTTTGGTTACGGTGTAAGTACCATAGCTGTGACCGAGAGAGGGGAGCGTTTCTTTTACCACCTTGTTGCAATCAGAGCAAACTTTTGTCAAAGTTCCATCTTCTGTGCAAGTTGCTGCGTTTTCGCTTTCTACCCAAGAATGAGAGACTTTTAAAGTGTTGTCGTTTTTTAGATTTGAGTTATATATGGACCTGACAGTTATCTTTGCTGTACCCTCGTTTTGGGTTTGCACTTTCCAACTGCCGTCGGAATCACATATAATTTTAGCAACATTTTTATCTGAGGAAAGGATTTCGTATTCATTAAAATCAGCAGGGGAGTATTGCACCTGTAGTTTAATTGTTTCACCGGGGTGATAGACGCTTTCCGGTGCAGAAACATACATATCGCTATAATTTTTGCTTTGCCAATAAATACTAAAGCTATTGGGCAATTTTCCGTTTTTGGTACTTCCGCACTTAGTGCATACAAGTGTCAGAGTGTTGCCTGAAACAGCCTGTGGCTTATAGCTGTGGAAGGTGTTTACTGTTTTCTTGTTTAAGGATAATGAATTATTAAGATTGATTTCATAAAAATCAACAACGTTTTTGTTCCATACATACCAAACAAGATTGCCATTTGAAATTATAGGCACACAATCGGATAGCTCACCTATGAAAGATTTAATTTCGCCTTTTAAATTGCCCTTGCCGTCAAGCTGGGCAAAGCATAATTTTTTGCCCTTTTTCCACAAAACAACAAAACTGTTGTCGCCCGTTTTAACAAGGTGTGGTGTTGAGCACGGTTCGTCAGTGTCGGTATAATCAGTAAGCTTATAAACCGATGGTCTATCAGAATTTTCATCTAAGGCACTGATATAGATATTTTTTACTTTAGATGAGCTGAATTGGTTTACGCTGGAAATAGCGACAATATATGAGCTGTCTGAGATTTCAAATCCGCCGACGCTACAATTTGTGCTGTTGTCACCGATGTTACCTGAAATAGGAAACATATCTATACAGGTGCAGGTTTTTCGATAATTTGGCACAAAATTGCCGGAAGAAACCTGAGTTTTATATTTTATCAAAACGATACTTCTCGGATAGGCATCGCCATGGTCGAGGGCAATAATATTATCACGGTCGATTTTGACGAACTGGTTGAAGGAGTGGCTTACATAGCCGTAATTTGAGTTTAAAACCTTAGAAAAGCAGGCGGTTATAACCATTTGCTCACTGTCAAGCTGTATTGTAAAATTGCTTTGATGATTTTTACCGTCGTCTTGTGACTTATACATTTCGTGGCTTGTTCTGATTATAATATATTTACCGCTTTTCGCAAATCTCAAAGAGCCGGAATCAAAGGGTATGGTGGTGTTTTCGCCATAAAGGCTCGCTGAGGAAAGACGATTCCAGCTTTTGTCATATTTAGTTATTCTAACAACTTCCTCGCTGTCTTTTTCGTTAGGATTCCTTTGACCGGTGACAATATAATATCCGTTGTCGCAAGAGAAAAATCCACCGAAAATAGGAAGCTCGCATTTGACGATTTTTCTTGATAAAACATTATAATCAGGGTCATAATATTCTACGAGTATATCGCCCGATGAAGAAACATATTGCACCCTCATAAGCTCTGCGTTGTCAGTGGAAACAAGATAGGACTGCACAGGAGAAGACCACTTGATATAGTTTTGGGCGGAAGTGTTGCTGCCATTAAACTCTAAACATTCAATGGCGTTAGCCCAGGAGCAAAACATTGCTAAACTTAAAATTATAAAGCTTAGGCTTAAAAACAATTTCTTCATATAATCACCTCTGATTGAATTATATTATTATGTAAATAATCTGTCAATATTTGTTGAAAAAATTATCAACAACACAAATTAAATAAGAGCTTTTAAGCCAATACTTTACATAAACAAAGGGGAGATTATAATGGATATAATAAAAGTTGTTTTAATTTCACTGCTGTCAGCAGTGGCGTTGTTTGTTATTGCGAAAATAATCGGTCATAAACAAATGTCACAGCTGGACTTTTTCGATTATATTACCGGAATTACAATCGGTTCTATTGCCGCTGAACTTGCCACAGAGCTTGAACAGCCGTGGAAGCCTTTTGCTGCTATGGTGGTTTATGGCGCTGTTTCCTTTTTTCTGAGTGTACTTACGAGCAAGGTACAAAAAATGCGTAAGTTCATTAACGGCTCACCGTCAATAATTATGGATAACGGCAAGCTATATCGCAAAAACATGAAAAAGGCAAAGCTTGACCTTAGCGAATTTATGCTCATGTGCCGTCAAGAGGGATATTTTAATTTAAGCGACATTCAGACGGCTGTGTTTGAATATAATGGCAGACTTACTATATTACCTGTGAGCGACAAAAGACCTGTAAACCCCTCAGATCTTAAATTAGACACAGAAAAAGAGTATATCAGCACTGAGGTTATTATGGATGGCAAGGTACTTCAAGAAAATCTCAATAGGATGGATCTTGACCTGAAATGGTTGGAGTCTCAGTTGAGGGTGCAAGGCTTTTCAAATGCAAAAGAAGTGTTTTTAGGTATTTGCGACAACAACAAGCAACTCACACTTTATAAAGGTGAGTAAGAAAAACATAAAAATAAACAAGAGGGTTTCTTTCGGATAAAAAGTCCAAAGAAACCCTTAAAATGTTGTTCAGTATATTGATTTTATTTAAAGTACTGAATACCGTCTTTATATTTAGTGCTGTTGGCGAAAATCGGATTTATGTTTCTGCCTTTAAAGGTGTCCATTTTTACACCAACGGCTTCATATCCATGAGGAATGGTTAAGTCATACTTGACACTTGTACCTGATTGAAGCTGAGTTTTGTCATATTCCTCGATTTCTTGCTCTATAGCTTTGCCTGTTTTCTTGTCTTTTAAAACGAGGGCGAAATAGTTGAAATTAAGCGGTGCCGCAAAGCCGTAATTAGTGACAGTGAAGCTTACTCTGTCGCCGCTGTTCTTGTAGTTTGACAGCACAAGCTGATAGCCTAAATGGTACCTGACAATATTATAGACGGAAAGCGTAACGCTGTTACCATTAGCATTTTTAAACAGCTCAGGGTTTACATTTATGCCCAAATTTAACGCTTCATCATAGGAAAGATAAACCTTTTTCCATTTTGCCATACTGTTTTCATTTCCGTCTTCGATGTAGTTGTGGCTCAAAGAAAAAGAGGTCAAAGAATATGCGGACAGCTGAGCCAAAATAGCTTTGCCGTCAAGAGAATTTAAAGGCTCACCGTCAGGTAAATCGTCTTTCTTAGCTCTGCCCCAAGGCATTTCTCCGTCGTTGACAGTGAGTTTTGATCTGAGCATAACGGCTTCATATTGCTGAGAGGTACTGGGAATGAATGCCCACTTGTGGCTTAAATCGCCTATAATATAGTCGTCGTGAATACCAACCTTGCTTTGGTTTTCACTTGTGACCTTGCAAAGCATATCGAAGGTTCTGACTTGGGTATAAATGCCGTCAGGCGCAAGGTTACAAACCTGCTCTATAACATCGTCAATATATCTGTTTTTAAGCTTTTTGTTTGAGTGCCCCTCACCCCAATAGCCTATAATGCCGGTTTGAAGACAATAAAGTGTATCATTGATGAGACTTTCATTTTCGTTAAAATATGTCTTTATTTGTTCAAGATGTCTTTTTACGATTCTGTAGGGCGCATCTTTAACGCTTTCTGTAGAATAGGCAAATCTCAGCAGAAGTCTTATATTCGCATCTTTGTAAAGCTGAAGAATTTTTGTAAGGTTAGAAAAAGCAGCAGCGTCAAGGTCTTTTTTTCTATAGTTTGAAAGGTAAACATAAAGCTGGCAAAGAGTGGGGCTGTCTTCTTTATAGTATTCTATGGTTTTCTTAGCTTCTTCAAATGGGTCTTCGCCGGAAAGGGGATAGGTGTCAGGTGTTTCCCCTAAGGTTATATATGCCTCCATACGAAGACCTCTGTCCGGGTTAGTTAAAAGTGAAAGACAGTTGTCAGCGTTCATTAAAGGTACACTGCCGTCTGAGGGAATGAAGCTTTCATTTATTTTAATATCGGAAGACTCAAAAGTTAGTTCTTCTTGCTTTTGGCAGGATATAAAGGCTGAAGACACGGTAAGCACCGCTAAAAGGATACAGATTGCTATTTTAATAACTCTATTCATGACACTTTCTCTTTTCTATAATTAATAATTTACTTCCGGTATAAAATCATTATAGCACAGTTGAATAGTCGGTGCAAGTAAAGAAAGGGCAGTCTTGAAGACAATTTATATAAATTTGTAGTTTTTTTGTTGACATAATTTGCAATCGGGTTTATAATCAATAGTAACTGTTAATATCAGGAAATTAAGGTTTTCCCCAGAGACATTAACCTAAATAACAGCATTATTGAAACGGAGGAAAAAAGATGACAACCTATGATGTAATTGTTATCGGTGCAGGTAACGGCGGTCTTGCTGCTGCAGCAACCTGCGCTAAAGAGGGTCTTTCTACACTTCTGCTTGAAAGACACAACATTCCCGGTGGTTCAGCTACTTCTTTTGTAAGAGGCAGATTTGA
>CAYWKY010000042.1:0-12449 GCA_964458915.1 uncultured Faecalibacterium sp. | reverse complement strand
TCAGACACAGAAATTTATCAAGGTAGAAAATATAAGGTATATCGTGGTATGGGTTCAATTGCCGCTATGAATAAGGGCAGTAAGGACAGATACTTCCAGACCAATAACAAGAAGCTTGTTCCCGAAGGCGTTGAGGGTCGTGTACCTTATAAGGGAAGCGTTGGCGAGACAATCTATCAAATGATGGGCGGTCTTCGTTCAGGTATGGGTTACTGCGGTTGCGGTACAATTGAGGAGCTTAAGACAAAAACTCAATTTGTTCGCATTACAAGCGCAGGTCTTATCGAGAGCCATCCTCACGATATTACAATCACAAAGGAAGCTCCAAACTACTCATCAAATAACTAAGATTATATACTATAAAGGGACAGGTACTTTTGTGTTGCAGAACACAAAATGTACCTGTCCCCTGTTACCTCAAAAGTACCTGTTACCTTTACCATTTTTCCACATTTTCCCTCTTTTTCTTGTTAAAACGCACTAAAACAGACCCTGTTTTCCGTTATATATCACAGACTTTATTATTTTTGTCTGTTACTATTGAAATTGTTGCAATTTTAGTATAAAATAACCATATAAATCTTAAAAAACAATGTTTTATATAGATGATTTTGGAGGTTTTGTATGAATTATTCTCTTACAAAGAAGCAAGCAAAGGATTTAATTTCCGGCAAGCTTTCACACTATTTCGGTGTTTCACCTCATGAGGCAACCGATGAACAGTACTATAAAGCCGTAGCTCTTATTGTCAGAGAGCTTATGCACGACGGTGTGCGTGAGTTTAGAGAAGAGGCAAACAATGTTGACTCAAAGAAGATTTACTATCTCAGCATGGAATTTCTTATGGGTCGTTCACTTAAAAATAACCTTTATAACCTTAATCTGACAAAGGTTGTTGAGGATGCACTTAAGGATTTCGGTATTAAGTTAGATAAGCTTTATGACTGCGAACCTGATGCCGGTCTCGGAAACGGCGGACTTGGCAGACTTGCAGCCTGCTATCTTGACGGCCTCGCAACTCAGGGGTACTATGGCATGGGCTACAGTATTCTTTATGAGTGCGGTATTTTTAAGCAGAAGCTTATTGACGGTTGGCAGACAGAGCTTCCCGACTTCTGGCTCCCCGGTGGCGAAGCATGGCTCGCACCAAAAGAAAAGGATACCTTTACTGTTCGCTTTGGCGGTGAAGTTATCGACACATGGGATAATCACTATCACAGCGTTGAATATAAAAACACAAGCGATATTCTTGCCGTACCCTATGATATGTTCGTCAGCGGCAAGGACGGCAAGGGCATTTCAATTCTTCGCCTTTGGAAGAGTAAGGCTCCGTCACTTGATATGAGACTTTTCGACCAGGGTCAATATATGAAAGCTGTTGAACAGCAGGCAATGGCTGAGGTTATCAGCAAGGTTCTGTACCCCTCAGACAATCACCCGGAGGGTAAATCTTTGCGTTTGAAGCAGCAGTATTTCCTTGTTTCCGCTTCAATTCAGGATATTGTCAGCAGACATCTTCGTCATTTCTCAAGCGTTGACAACCTTGCGGAAAAAAATGCTATTCATATCAATGATACTCACCCCACACTTTCAATTCCTGAGCTTATGAGAATTTTGCTTGACGAATGTGGCTATGGTTGGGACGATGCTTGGAATATTGTAACAAAAACTGTTGCTTACACAAACCACACAGTTATGAAAGAGGCTCTCGAATGTTGGAGCGAGGATTTAGTCAGAAGCCTTCTGCCCAGAATCTATCAAATTATTAAGGAAATTGATAACAGATACCGCAGCTATATTTGGAACACTACCTTCGATGCAGGCAAGGTTGAGGAAATGGCAATTATTTCCGGCGGTGTAATCAAAATGGCAAACCTTTGTGTTGCTGCTTGCCACAGTGTCAACGGTGTTTCTGCCCTTCATTCACAAATTCTTAAGGATAGCCTTTTCAACTCCTATTATAACCTTACACCGGATAAGTTTAAAAATGTAACTAACGGTATCGCTCACAGACGTTGGCTTTGTCAGGCTAACCCGGAGCTTTCAGCATATATTACTGAGCTTATCGGTGACGGCTTCGTTTATAACGCTGACGAGCTTGAAAAGCTTAAGAAGTTCGCTAAGGATAAGAAGGTACTTTCAAATATTGAAAAAATCAAGAAAAACAACAAAAAGGCTCTCGCTTCTTATGTTAAAAAGGAAACAGGCATTACTCTTGACCCAAATTCAATTTTTGATGTTCAGGTTAAGCGTTTGCATGAATATAAGCGTCAGCACCTTAACGCATTGCAAATAACCGCAAAATATCTTGAAATTAAGAACAATCCTAAGGGCGACTATGTACCCCACACATATATTTTCGGCGCAAAGGCTGCCTCAGGCTACTTTATGGCTAAGAAAATTATTGAGTTTATTTCTGCTTTGAGTGAGCTTATTAACAACGACCCGGATGTTAACGATAAGCTTAAGGTAGTTTTCCTTGAAAACTACAATGTTACTATGGCTGAAAAGCTTATGCCTGCGGCTGATGTCAGCGAGCAAATTTCTCTTGCCAGCACAGAGGCAAGCGGTACCGGCAACATGAAGTTTATGATAAACGGTGCAATTACTCTCGGTACTCTCGACGGCGCAAATGTTGAAATTCACGAAGCTGTCGGTGATGACAATATGCTTCTTTTCGGCATGACAACTCCGGAGGTAATTGACCTTAAAAAGAGAGGCTATCAGCCGATGAATTACTTTAATAACAGTGCAGAGCTTAAAAAGGTTATTGAGTTTATTCAGTCAGGTATCGGTGGCAAGTACTTCCCTGAAATTGTAAACATTATAAACCATGACCCATATATGGTACTGGCTGACTTCGCAGATTACAGAGAAGCTCAGAAAAAGCTTGACATGGTTTGGAAGGACAGAAATAAGTGGAACTCAATGGCTCTTATTAATATTGCCGGCGCAGGCCGTTTCGCTGCCGACCGTGCAATAAGAGATTACGCAAGAGACATTTGGCACACTAAGCCGGTAAGATAAAATGTATAAATTAGCCATTTTCGATCTTGACGGTACTTTGCTTGACACTCTCGATGACCTTCATCTCAGTGTTTGTTACGCACTGAAAGCTTGCGGCTTCCCTGAAAGAAGCCGTGAGGAAGTAAGGCGATTTATAGGCAACGGTGTGAAAAAGCTTATGGAAAGAGCTACTCCCGATTTCACAGATGAAAAAACTAACGAGAAATGTCTTCAAATATTCAGAGCTCACTATCTTGAGCATATGAGAGATAATACAGCGCCCTTTGTTGGGGTACTGCCTATGCTTGAGCAAATCAGAAGCCGGGGCATTAAAATAGCTGTTGTTTCAAATAAGCTCCACGAGGCTGTTAAAGAGCTGTGTGACGATTATTTTCCCGGACTCATTGACCAGGCTATAGGTGTAACATATGAAAGTGAAAGAAAGCCATCACCTATAAATGTTATTAAGGCTATGGATAAATTCGGTTGCGACAAGGACGAGACGATTTATATCGGTGACAGTGAAGTTGATGTTCAAACGGCTCACAATGCCCAGCTTAAATGTATCGGTGTCACTTGGGGCTTTCGCAGCAAAGAGACCTTGCAAGAAGCTGAGTGTGATTTTATTGCCGACACAGCACAGCAGGTACAAGAAATTTTATAGTTTAAGTCTATAGAGACCACAGGGGACAGGTACATTTTGTGTTGTTGGGCACAAAAGTACCTGTCCCCTGTTAGTTTGTACCCCCTACAAAAACTCTTTTAAGTCTTTGCCTAACTTTTCTTCTTCGTTAATCAGTCGTTTCGCCAGGCGCATAGCTCTATCCTCGGCGGCAGCGTAGGCGTTAAGATATTCGCTCAACTGCTTAACTCCCATTGAACAGCCGTCAAACATTAAATTTGCCACAGTTTCATCGCTTTTATTTTCCATAAGCTTAAAGTTAATTTTCATCCATGACATTGCCCTTGCCATCGGATTCGGCTCTTTTCCGCTTTCTCCGGCTTCGTCAAGATATTTATGAAGCTCATCGCCAATGCTTTCATGCTCTTTTAATGAGCCGGTTAAAAGCTCTCTGAGATTTTGACTTTTAACATCGTCGAGTACCTCTTTTATTGAATTTACCGCTGTTTTTGTGCCTGCATCACATTCTTTAAGCAGCTCGATAGTGTCTTTATTCATTTGTTTTCCGCCTTTCTTTCTTTGGTACTTATTAAAGCTTTTGCAGGAATAAGGGTTATATTCACAAATTAGGCAAATATTTATTCCTTATGGCAAGGTACATAATAAAACCGAAAGTTAAACTATCACCGCTAATTTATACTTATTGCATAATTTAAAAAACGTTTAATGTACACATTGCCGAATTTAAAAAAATCCGGTTGAAATCGCAAAATAAAAAAGCTATAATATGAGGTGCTAAGTTAATTAGTAATTCTATTAAAAGAAAGGGGTAATGATATGGCAGAGCAACAAAAACAAAAGCTAAATGTCAAACTTACCATACTCACCGGTTTCGGTTTTATGGCTTCATCAATTGCATGGGCTATATACGATCCTTACATCACAAAGATTTTAAACAAGCTTCTCACTGAGTCCGCATTTGTAACTAACCTCAGCGCAAAGCTTAACGAAGCACTTCCCTTCCTTGCAGATTTTGCACGTAGCCAAGGTGAAGATGTTGGCTTCGGCACAAGTATTTCTCTTGTACCGCTTTTCATCGGTATAATAATGACCTTTGATAACATTTTCGGCGTTATCTTCCAGCCAACCTTCGGCAAGCTGTCGGATAATTGCCACTCAAAATTAGGTAAACGCCGTCCCTTTATAGTTTTCGGCGCACCTGTTTCCGCAGTTCTCTTTGCGCTTATACCCTTTGTTGCTTTAGGTACAGGTAGCCTTATTGCAACAATGGTTTGCATCATCCTTTTTGTTTTCACAATGTCCCTGTGGCGTGCGCCTGTTGTTGCTCTTATGCCCGACCTTACTCCGCCAGAGCTTCGCAGTGAGGGTAACGCTATAATCAACCTTATGGGTGGTATCGGCTCATTTATCGGTATGATCGCAGGTACTATTGCAACACTTATCTATGCTCTTCTTTTCGGTAAGGCTACAGATGAGACTCAAACCTATCCTATCGTTTTCATTATCGGCTCTGTTATTATGATTGCAGGCGCTCTTGTTCTTTTATTCTTCGTTAAGGAGCAGGATAGCCGTATTCAGGTTAAGGCCGACAAAAATATGACCCTTGACGCTGCTGCTCAAAAGCAGGCTGAAAAGGAAGCTAAAAAGGCTGAAAAAGCCGCAAGAAAAGCTAACAAGCTCTCAAAGGGCGAAAGAAAGAGCCTTATCTTTATGCTTTGCGCTCTCTTCTTCCTCTTCTGCGGTACCAACGCAATCACAACCTTCTTCTCACTGTTCGCTCAGGAAATTCTTCACATGGCAACAGCAGAAGCAACAATTATTATGGCAATCTTTGCTGTTTGCTCAGCTATTGCAGCTATCCCCGCAGGTAAGCTTGGCAGAAATATCGGCAGAAAGAAAACTATCCTTGCCGGTCTTTCAGTTTTCATCTCAGCTTTCCTCATTTTCTTCCTTGTCTTCACTCTTATGATAAGCTCAAGCGGAATTTCAGTTAGCAAGTACATTCAGGCTAACAAGCTTTATGCAAATGTTGATTCAGCTGTAACAACAGTTAACACTGAGCTTAGCGAAGCTCACAAGGCTGCTGTTGAAGCCGGTACTGCAAGCGGCGAGTATGAAGCTTTGACTATCGACGGCTATATCGCGTACCTGGAAACAATGGAAGAGGGTAACGTATATGAGCAGGTAACAGCTGAGCTTGAAGAATCCTCAGGCGGCAGCTTCTCACTTGAAAACTTTATCGGTACAAGCAAAAATGTTCTCGGTAAAGAGGTTGCTCAGGGCGATTACGCTGAGGCTCTTTCAAACATTTCATCTGAGGTTGCTTCAAAAACAAAGGTTCTCAAAATTCTCATTTACCCCGTTCTTATTCTTGCAGGCTTTGCTAACATGTTTATCACTGTTAACACTCTGCCTCTTGTTCTTGAAATCGGTGGTGTTGATAAGGTTGGTACCTTCACAGGCTACTACTACACAGCAACATTCTCAGCTCAGATCGCTTCACCTATCGTTTACGGTATTGTGGCAATGGTCAGCGGCACTTATATGTCCCTGTTCTATTACAGTCCCATAGCCTTCCTGATATGTGTTGCTCTTCTTGCTTTCGTTAAACATGGCGAGGCAATTCCTCAAGAAGTAATCGACAAAATTGAAGAAGAAAACAACGACTGATAAATAAACAAAGGAATTGTAAAAAACACTGTTTTTTACAATTCCTTTTTAGAAGTGTGAAAGTTTGTTTAATGATATATTTTTTAGCTTTGCAAATTTTCACAGTTATTTTTTAAAAGGTGATTATATGCGAAACTATCAAAGGGAGCTTGACAAGCTTATTGAAAATATTCCCGACAAAAAAGTGCCTACACTTTTGCTCCATGCCTGTTGCGCCCCTTGTAGCAGCTATTGTTTGGAATATCTGTCAAATTATTTTAGTATAACAGTTTATTATTATAACCCTAATATTTATCCGGAAAGCGAATACTCTCACCGTACCGCCGAGGTTAAAAGGCTTATTAGTGAAATGAATTTTAAAAATGAAGTTAAATTCATTGAGGGCAAATTTGATCCAAAAGAGTTTTATGACTGCGTAAAAGGTCTTGAAAAAGAAAAAGAGGGCGGCGAGCGATGCTTTAAATGTTATCGACTTCGCCTTGAAAGCACGGCAAAAAAAGCGCAGGAATTAAATTTTGACTATTTCACAACAACGCTTTCTATAAGCCCATTGAAACGAGCCGATAAAATTAATGAAATTGGCGAAGAAATAGGCGAAATTTACAGCGTTAAGCATTTGCCGTCAGACTTCAAGAAAAAAGAGGGCTACAAAAGGTCAATTGAGCTGTCTAAAGAACATGAGCTTTACAGACAAAACTATTGTGGCTGCGTGTTTTCGATTAAAGATGAAGGGTAAGGATGTAATATTGATGAGTCCACAGGGGACAGGTACATTTTGTGTTGTAGAACACAAAAGTACCTGTCCCCTTGTTACCTTATCTGTTACCTATCAATTACCTTTTCTTTAGTTCTACCTTTGCGATAAATAAATCACCTAAAATTTCAATCTCTAATTTTCCGTCTTGAACAATGCAAAGGTTTTCCGCAATGCTAAGTCCTAAGCCGTTGCCCTCAGTTGTTCTTGAAGCGTCGCCTCTGACAAAACGCTGCTTGAGCTGTTCGGGGGTAATGTTCAGCGGTGCGGCAGAAATATTCTTAATTGTGATAGTACCCATACTGTCGGTTTCCTCAGCGGAGATGTAAACTCTCGTTGCCGGCATAGCGTATTTATTGACATTCACAATAAGGTTTTCAAGGACTCTGTAAAGAAGCTTGCTGTCTGCCTTGACGATTATATCATTTTCCGGCATATCGCAAATTACACTGAGCTGTTTTTTGTCGAGAGAATCAATATGCTCACCGGTTATTTGGGCGATAATTTCTTTAAGGCTAACGTCAACAATTGTTACATCAATATTGCCTGTTGCAGCCTTTGACGCTTCGACTAAATCGCAAATAAGATATTTTAGTCTGTCGCTTTTTTCCCCAAGTACCTCAAGGTAAGACATAGCCGTTTCGTTTTGAATGTCACACTGCTTTAAAAGCTCAACATAATTAATTATACTTGTAAGAGGAGTTTTAAGGTCGTGCGAAATGTTTGTTATAAGCTCGGTTTTAGTTGTCTCTTGTTTAACTGCCTCGTCAACGGCTAACTTAATGCCGTCACCTAACTGCTCTAAATCCTCTGCTGCCGGGATAAGATAATTCGGCAATGCTGCACGGTTTATATAGGTTTCCAGCTCTCCTTTTCGGTACGCGTGTAAGACCTCTAATAGCTTATCCACACCGCCCACGAATTTAAGTGAGCGCAAAATCATATAGATGTCGAGCAAAGCAATTATACAAATATTTAAAAGTACCATAAAGCCGTTTCCGTCATAGGCGAAAAGAAGCATAATAAATAGTAATACTATATTAATAGAGGCGATAATTACGCTTTTTTTTACAACTACTTCCTTTATATTTTTTGCCTTTTTAGCTTGGTATACATTTTTAAATAATCCTATAAATTTTTTTACAGGTGTTGCAATAAGCTTTTTTAATGCCTTAAAGATAAACTTAAATGTACCCTTAGCTAAGCGATAAATAATGGAGCTGTTTAAAAATTTATGTGCCTTTGTAATTCTGACAAGGTACAAAATAAAACTCATTAAAACAGTGGCGCAAAGTGTGACCCCAAAGGGCAGACACCTATAGCCGAAAAGAGCAATGCCGGAAGAAATTCTTTCGTAATCGTTTAAAACTGTAAGGGTCATATAGCTCATTGAGAAAATCACAGCTACGAAAATGGCAAGCTTAATTTCAAGGAAAATCTTATCTGTTGGAAGCAGATGAATTTCACTGTCATCTTTTCTTCTCTTGCCGCAAAGGGCTATAAGTAAAACCAAAGCAGCAAGATATACGGCGACACAAATAGCAGCATACTTTACTAAATGCCTCAAATAGTTGCCCGAATTGTAATAGTCCTCTTTCATAACACTGAGCTGAGTGTTATAAAAAACAGCGGAGTCGTCAAAATAAACCAGAATTTTTTGGCTGTTATCTATATTTTCCGAGCTGTTATTTGTTTGGTTGCTCTTATATGTTGTGCCGCTTAATGAGGTAACGCTTGTAATGGGCACTTTGTTTTCAAGGTGATAACGTTCAATATATGTCTCATTACCATAACTGTCCTGATATGTTGCTATAGAGAAGGTTGTGCCGTAGTTTGATGTGAAAACTCCATTTGAGCCGGTGATATAATAGTTATGGTTCACCGAGTCGATTTCACCCTTTTTATAGTCTTTAACATTAGTTATAACGCTACCCGTAGCTGTGGTAACAATATAGTTTATGTTTTTATAGTTTGTGTTAATTTCATGATTTTTTTGCGAGAGCTTAAAGTCACTGTAAGTAGAATAGCCACTGATTTTATCGGAGTTAATTAAAATACTTTTTAAATATTCCTTGTCAACGGTTACTGCATATTTGCCGGGGTTAAAATGAGAATATCCATTATCATCGTCATAAATGGAAATGCCAGGCAAGGTTACAACAAAGTCAGCGCCTTGCTTTTTGCCTTGAGCTACACCGGTTTCATAGTTAGGGTTAGTGATCTTACTTTCATTCATACAGTAGTTAAAAACATCTGTTTCAATATCCGTAAAATCAAAGAACTCTAAATCAATTTCTATGTTGTCTTTGACACTTTCTATAAGACGAAGGTTTACAATGCCATTGCCAATAAAAGAGAAAACTTTCTCGTATGAATCGTCATCTGAATCATATGACCCGCTTAAAACCTCATAAACATTTCTTGCAAAATTGGCTTCATATTTTTTTAAATTCTTTTCATCTGCCTGCTTTAGACTGTTAAAGTTTTCTTCCGACATATCCATATAATTATTTGTGTAATCTATAAGCGAGAGCAAATAATTGCTCATTTCACTTTCAAAAATTACGGAAGAATATATGCCGTTTTTGTCTTTGTCAAAGAAAGCCTCAGAATAGCTAAAGTAGTTTTTGTCTGAGTTTAGGAGAATAAATAAATCATCAATAATGTTTTTGCTTGTGAAAAATACAGTGACAAGTGATAAAATTACGGCTGTAATTTTAATAATAAGCCTTGAGTTAAATTTTGTCGATTTTGTATCCAATGCCCCACACCACCTTTATATATTTTGGGTTTTTAGTGTCAATTTCAATTTTCTCTCTGATTCGTCTTATGTGGACGGTTATAATCTTGTCTGAACCGATGGCTATTTCATTCCACACATTTTCATATATTTGAGTGGAAGAAAGGGTCTTGCCCATGTTCAGCATCATGTATTCGAGAATACGGTACTCTGTGGCGGTGAGTCTGACTTCTTCCCCGTCAACGCTGACCTGCCTTGCATCAAGGTCAAGCTCTAAGCCGCCGCTTCTGAGTATTTTGTCGCAGCTTGTCACAGCGGTACCGAGAGTGGTGTAACGCCTGATCTGTGATTTGACCCTTGCACATAGCTCAAGGGGATTAAAAGGCTTAGTTACATAATCGTCTCCGCCTATGCCAAGACCTGCGATTTTATCCGCATCCTCACTTTTTGCCGACAGAAAAATTATAGGCACATTGCTTCGCTCTCTGATTTTTAAGGTTGCGGATATGCCGTCCATATTCGGCATCATAATATCCATAATAATGCAGTGTATGTCTTCTTCCATTAAGACCTTGACCGCTTCCACACCGTCATAGGCGGGTATGGTATTATATCCGTCAGCCTTTAAGTAAATTTCAATTGAGCGCACAATTGCTTTGTCGTCGTCGCAGACAAGAACATTGTACATAAAAATGATCTCTCCTTCCGTTTTAACCGTCCGTGAAAATCTCTTTGTCACTATCTGTAGTGTAAGGTATAATAATTACAACTTTCATTAGAAATTATAACAAAAGAATAACAATTTTAAAAGGTTGAATATGCAAATTAATTATGATATATTTATTTATGGTGATGTTTATGAAGCTTCGTATGCCTTCTTATTGTAAGGACTTTAAATGTAAGGGCGAAAAATGTAAAGATAACTGCTGCATTGGCTGGGAAATAGATATTGACAATTGTTCGGCAGAGTACTATAAAAGTGTCAAAGGGGATTTCGGAGAAAGACTAAGACAGGGCATAAATGAGGGCGAAGTGCCATGCTTTAAAATGCAAGGGGAAAGATGCGTCTTTTTAAATGAAAGAAACCTTTGCGACATAATAATAAATCTGGGGGAAAATGCCCTTTGCCAAATTTGCCGTGACCACCCAAGATATTTCGAGTGGTTTGACACTGTTAAAGAGGGCGGTGTAGGTCTTTGCTGCGAAGAGGGAGCAAGGCTCATTATATCGAACAATCAAAGTTTTTCCTTTTATGATGTTCCCTGCGACGATGAGGGCGAAGATGATTACAGCGCACAGCTTTATGAGTGTCTTCTCTATGGCAGAGAGCAGATAATTAATATGTTAGACGATGAGAGCCTGCCTTTAAGTGTGCGACTTTCCTCGGTGATGAGTTTTGCACATTCTTTACAGGTAAATGTGGATAACTATGACTATTCAAAAATCAATTGCCAAGTGAGTCGGGAAAAATTGCCTATTAGTATAGAAAGCCTGATTCATCACCTCGGTGCATTTGAAGTAATAGACGAAAGTTGGGGCGAGTATATTAAACTGCTCATTAAATCGGCGGGTGAAATCCAAAAGCTTATGGCTACCCCTCCCGCGTACAGCGAAAGAATCAGTAAGTATCTTAAAAACATAGCTCTCTATTTTATATGGCGATATTTTATGAAGGGTGTTTTCGACGAGGAGATTTTGTCAAAGGTGTGGCTGAGTGTGGCGAGCTGCCAAATTATTGGGGGAATGTTTTGCCACGCTTTCATTCAGGGCGAGGAGCTGACTGAGGAAAGCTGCGCCTGCCTTGCTAAAAATTACTCTAAGGAAGTGGAGTACAGTCAGGAAAATACGGACAGACTTTGCGACATTATATATAGTATAGAAATGCAGGGGTGATTCTGTGATAAACAAGCAAGTGAAATATAAAGCACTGGACAAGCTATGGGATTTTTTTCACTCACGACTTTTCAGCAAAACAAATTTAGCCATTATAGCCGCCGTGTCCCTAATTATGAATATTGGCTTAGGCGGCGTAGCTTTAAAAGAGCATAAGGATTTTGAGAGCCTTTCTAATGTGTACGCGACAGAGTATTCAAAGGACTATAGCTTATATGCCGCCACTGAAAATGCTCAGATTCAGGAAAAAGAAGAAACCACATATAATGAAAAGACACAGGAAAGACAGGAAGAGGAAATCTATTATGTATCGAACCAAGGTCAAAAATATCATGTGGCATCATGCAGCTATCTTAAAAAGTCAAGAAATAAGGTGACATTAGAGCAGGCGGAAAAATATGGATATACTCCTTGTTCCAGATGTATAAAGTAAAATAATGGGTTTCTGTTTATGATGACGAAAACAATTTTTATTTTGCCCAATATATAGGTGTAAACTAAGAAAAACCATATAAAACACAATATGTTGTGTTGTGAAGTTGCACAAGCACAAATACACCCGGAAAGGTGTTAAAAAGGAGCGAAAAAAATCAAAAAATCAGGAAAAAAGTGTTGACAAATGGCTTTTAGAGTGGTAGAATATCGTCACTGCTTAAGCAAAGGCGACGCAGTAAAAACTCAATACTTAAAGCAAAAAGCGGTTCGGGAGAACAGAGCTGAGGCTGAAAAAACTTTTTAAAAAA
>CAYWKY010000041.1:0-12630 GCA_964458915.1 uncultured Faecalibacterium sp. | reverse complement strand
TTATTTCTGTTGCACTTTCCCTAAGGTCACCCTCGGCGGCCGTTAGCCGTTACCCCGCTGTGTGAAGCCCGGACTTTCCTCACGTCTCATAAGAGACCCGCAACTGCCCAGTGTACTCTATGATATTTTACATCAAAGCAGGTTCCTTGTCAAGTTTTTAAAGCGGATAGAAAAGAATAGCTAATTTAATAAATTTTAATAAATTAATATATCATATTCAATTGACAATTATGTCAAAAACTGATAACCTTTTTGTAACTGAAGTTAAATAAACTTTTGTAGAAAGGTGAAAAAAATATGAACTTTAACATTTCAAAGGAAGCGCTGCTTGCAGGCGTTGAAAAAATGAACTCCTTTGGTGTAAGAACCACAGGTAGTAAGGCACACAATGACTTCATTAATTATTTACAAGATGAAATTAAAAAGTTAGGCATTAAGATTTATTCTGACCCATTTTATTTTAGACGTTGGGAAGAAAAAAAGTCATCAATCGAAATTCTTGACGGTGACAATAAAATAGATATTCCTGTTTCATCTGCTTATCCCTATTCGGGTGAAACTACAGCCGACGGTATTACTCAAGAGCTTGTTTATGTCAAAGGCTTATCAGATATTAAGGACGTCAAAGGCAAAATTGCTGTTTTCGACGTTTCAAATGTTAACTTTATTCCAAGTGAAATTGCTTTCGACAAAAGAACAAGCTATCCTGAGGATGTTGTGCTTGAAACAAAATATGAAGGTCCCGTTATCACAAGCTTTGTTCAGTGCTTCAATGGCATGATTTCAAAGCTCACAGGTGCAAAGGCAGCTATACTTATTTGGAAAGGTCTGCATGATGATATGATAGCAGGTCAGTACCTTTCATTTATTATGGGTTATCAAAAAATGCCAATGCTTTGGGTTAACGAGACTAACGGCAAGAAGGTTATCGAGGCCGCAAAAGAACACAAAAAGGCTAAGTTTGTTCTTGAATCAAATATTGAAGAAAACGCTTACACAGAAAGCTTTTATTGCGTTTTACCCGGTAAACACCCGACAGAAAATGTCATCGTCAACACCCATACCGACGGTACCAACTGTGTTGAGGAAAACGGACCGATTGCCCTTTTAGAGCTTATGAAGAGTATGGTAGGTCAGCCTCTTGAAAGAAATCACATTTTTGTGTTTACAACAGGTCATTTCAGACTTCCCACCTTTAAAGATATTCGTACCGGCTCATTCCAGTCCGCATCTCGTTGGATGGCTATGCACCGTGATTTATGGGACGGCAAAAAGGGACACTTTAAATGTGTTGCAAACCTTACAATTGAACATTTAGGCTGCCTTGAATGGCGTGACATTGACGGCGAATATAAATACACAGGAAAGCCTGAGGTTGAAATTGTTTATACAGGCAACGAATTTATGGATAAGCTTTATATTGACACAGTTAAAGAAAGAAAAACTGTTCGTACTATGACACTTCGTGGCCATAATGCACTTCATTTCGGTGAGGGACAGAACTTCTTTACTATGGGTATTCCCGAAATCAGCCTTGTGCCGGCACCATATTATCTTTGTGTTGCAAGCGAAAGTCACGAAATGGAAAAGTTTGACGCAGAGCTTATGAAAGAGCAAACTGAAACCTTTGCTAAGCTTATTGAAAAGATTGAAGGACTTCCCTCGGCAACTTTGGGCAGAAGTGAATTCTATTCTATCCTTAAGGCTAATAGCGTTTCAGGTGGTGCTGATTTCACATTGAACGGACTTAAAGAGGTAATTCTTTCAAAAATTAAGGGCTAAGCTCAGCCTTAGTTATAACGCAGGTAGTTTTGTGCTCAGGGGAGACGAGACTGACGAAGCAGAGAGTAACTGCATTTGGAGTTGGGGAGTGGAACGGGGAAGCGAGGGGCGGCTCCACAGCCACCGAAGGTGGCGTGGCGGTGCGCCGCACCGCCGAAAAATCGCGAAGCGATTTTAGTGGAGCCGCCCAACCTCCCACTTCCACCCACCTAATCGAAACCACCGAGCTTTCTCCCACCCAACTAAAGTTTTGGTCGAGCTTTTATAAAAGCTCGTGGGGTGCGGGGCAAAGCCCTGCAAAAAAGTAAAAGCTTAGAACAATATATAATATTAAAGGAGCAGCAAAAGTCACGGCTTTTACTGCTCCAATTTAATTTTAAATTATTAGCCGATAATTGATGAAATTGTTTCAACAATCATTTTAAAGAAAGCCATAATTGCATCAAAAAGACCAATTTCTACTGAGAAATCAGGTGCATATCTGAGAACAGTGGGAAGACCTGTTTTCTCATCGTATTTTTCGATTTGAACTGAATGTTTACCTAATGTGAGATACTTGTAAGGAATTTTGCATACACCGTTTTCATCGGGAGTGAGAACAACCTTTTTGCTGCCGGTACCCCAAGTGAGAGTGTAGCCTGTTACAGCACGTTCCTTTTCAACCATTTCAAAGGTGTTGCTATCGAAAACTGAATCTATGCTTGTGAAGGACACTTCGCCATTTGCAAGGTTCTTAGTGTTGATTATTGGGTACTGCATTCCGGTGTTCCAGGGATCTGCGTAGTACATAACAATTGTTTCGCCGCCGGAAACTGTATATTTGCCAACGCCTACATCCGGCTCTACGCCGTCAACTCTATATGACCAGCCGTCCCAGCCTAAAGCAGTATATTTACCTGCTTCGAGACCGTTGATGCTTTTAACATAATCGCCGTAAATTGAGGGGATAACAGTAACGCTGAGAGTATTGTCGTCCTTGTCAGCTTGCTTAATAACGTCTAAAACAGTAGTGCTGCCGTTTACAGCAACATCGCCATAATAGAAACAGTCCTTAATGCCTTCAATACGAAGACTAACAGTTGCTTTGCCATCTGCTGCAAATGATACTATAGACATACAACCGAAGATCATTACAAGAGCGAGAATGACACTGAGTGATTTTTTGAACATTTTCATTTTGTGTTCAATCCTTTCTTTTTTGTTTTATATAAGCCTTTTGTTATCGTGCACTATAACAAAAAGTCATTACCTTAATAAGTGTTGCCGATGTCTTCGCCCATGTCGCAGGTATAGGCGAAAACAAGCTTATCACCGGGCTTAATATCATAAGAACTGGCGCCAACATTTGGAAAAATGCCGTTGACGCTGTACATCCAGCCGGAGGCGATTCCGCAGTCTTTTTCATATATTTGATGTATGCCCTCTATATAATAGTTGTCGAAAGCCGGGGTATATGTATACTCAATTTGAATGCCGCTTTTTTGACAGTATTTACAGTTAGCTTTGCAGGTGTTATCCTTGCAGGCTTTTTTTATAATGTCAAAGGCTGTGTCGCCTGCCTTTACTTCAACATTTACCTCGTTTAAAATTATTCCGTCTGTCGGTACAAAGTCTTTTTTTGCACTTTTTAGCATATGAAGATTATCATTAATAGTTGTGCAGATAATTGTTACAATGCAAGTGTCTGATTTTTTTGTGGTTGACTGTGTTGTCCCTTTTGTTGTGACAATAGGCTTTTTTGTTGTCGGTGCAGTAGTGCTGACTTTTGTTGTAGTAGCCACTGGTTTTTTTGCGGTTGTTGGTACTGCTTTCTCAGTGGTGACTTCGGTGGTGTGAGAGGAAGTAGTGGTAACTGTGGTTGTAACAGCTGTTGTTTTCGATATATCCGAGGTGGTTTCAGCTGTTACCGTCTGCGCAGTTGTGCTAAAAACTTCATTGGAGGTTTCTATAGCTGTAGTTGTTTGCGATGAATCACGATTTATGTTGCCGCAGGCAGAAAAGCTTAGCAGCACCAAAACGAGACATAAAATGTTTCTTGCTTTTTTCATTTTTTTACTCCAATTCAAAAATTCCGTATTTTACTCGAAGTCTTGTAAATTTATCTGTCATAGGTTTATTTATGAAAAACAAAAGTATTGCTGTGGTTACGGCGTGAATTAAATTAAAGGTTACACCAGAAGCGTAGACACTTAAAACTGCCTTGGGTGTGAATTCTGTGACCATCATAAGTACACTGCATGAGTCCACAATAAAGCCGTAAACAAAAAAACAAATCACCGCGCTGACGGTACTGACGAGAATAGGGTCGGTGTTATAGCTCTTCCTATAGAAAATCAAACCGCATAGAAAACCTGTAAGTCCCATGCCAAGCATTTGAAATGGGGTGAACATTCCTTGACCGAAAAGGAAATTTGACACGAACATAGATAAACTTCCGGTTATAAAGCCTACATTCGGCCCGAAAGCAATTGCAGTGACAATAACTATGGCGCAAGTTGCTTTGACTTGTGGAATAAAAGCCATAATAGCTCTTGAGGATACACAAATTGCAATTATCATTGCAGTCAGAACTATTTCGCCGGTTTTAATTTTTCTATTTTCATAAAAGACGAAAAAAGGAATCATGGACAGAAAAATAACAATAGCGGCGGATATATAATAATTTTTACTGCCGAAAAGCTTAAACTGTAAAGCGACACACAAGGGAGCTACAATCAAAAGCAAAATAATTGAAATTACAGTTAGTTTTGCAGATTTTTTTTGCATAAGCTGATAACCTGCTTTCTTGTTATTGCCGAGTGGAAAATATCTCTTGAAATTTTATTGGCGACTGTGGTGTAGAAATAGTTTTGTGAGAAGAAGACATTTTTGTTTTCTTTTAAAACGCAAGTGCCGTCAAAAATCATAGCGCATTCATCGCAATACTCAGCGCAAAATTCTGTGTCGTGAGAAACCATAACGGCTGTTATGCCCTTGCTGCAAAGCTCTTTGATTTTTTTAGCGAATTGCTGCTTGAAAAGGTTATCCATGCCCTTTGTCGGCTCATCTAAAAAAATAATTTTCGGCTCTTTGAGCAGTACCATAGCAAGGGCAGCTCTTTGCATTTCGCCACCGCTAATATCATAGGGGTGCTTGTTTAAAAGTGGTGTGATTTCAGTAAAACTTGCCACAGAGTTAATTCTACTTTCCCTGTCAGCTTTAGTTAGGCCTAAATTATTCAGCACGCTTTCAAGATCCTCTTTAACAGTGTTGCCGGCGAAAAGACTTTCGCATTTTTGAGGCAAAAAAGCTACAACTGAGCCGTAAAGCTCTGAGGGCTTATACTTTCTTATATCTTTGTCTAAAAGTTTTATTTTGCCACTTTTGCATGGCAAAATGCCACTCATGAGCGATAAAGCCGTTGTTTTGCCAGCGCCATTTGCTCCCATAATGGCAGTGAAAGAGCCGACGCTAATTTTAAGACTCATATTTTTTATAACATATCCGCTGTCGTCATAGGCAAATCTTACATTTTTCATTTCTACGGCAAGGTCTTTTGATTCTTGTCTTTCTTCTTTTTCGGGTACTGTGTAGGTTAGTCTGTTCTCTAAAAGCTTTTCTAAAGCCTTATGTCCTTCTGCAACACTCAAGGGCAATTGTCCTTTGAGCTTTAAAGCGGAATGTAGCTTCATGGCAAAGGGCAAACAGCAGCTCACAAAATCATTTTTTTCTATGAGTTCGCAATTTATTTCACGAGCTTTGCTATCACTTATAATTTCGCCGTTTTCCATAATAATCACTCTGTCGGAAATAGGAATAACATTTTCGAGCCTGTGCTCAGTGACAATAACAGTTATACCGTTTTCCTTGCAAAGTTTTTGAGCTGTGTCTAAAAAGCTTGAAGCTGATATAGGGTCAAGCTGAGAGGTAGGCTCATCGAGAATTATGGCTTTAGGATGAATAGCTACAATGCAGGCAAGACAAAGGTTTTGCTTTTGACCGCCGGAAAGCTCTGAGACCTTTTTATCTATGATTGCGTCAAGAGAAAAGTATGCACATATCTCAGCTATTCTAAGGCGTATAATTTTGCTGTCAAGGCCCAAATTTTCAAGGGCAAAGGCAAGCTCACTTCTAACTGTGTGAGTTACGGTTTGATATTCCGGGTTTTGAAGCATAAAGCCGATGTTTTCAACTGAGCTTCTTTGAGTGAATTGGTCTTTGCTTTTGCCGAAAAATATAATTTCTCCTTCGCTTTTTCCTTTAGGGGTAAGCTCAGGCTTGAGCATTCTTAAAAGTGTGGATTTTCCGCTGCCGGATCTGCCGCAAATTACCACAAACTCACCCTGCTCTATTTCTAAATTTATGTTTTTGAGAGCCGGAGAGGCTTCGTTTGGGTAGGAAAATGAGAAGTTATTTATTTTGAAGTTGACCACAGTTTTTCCTCCCTCAAATCAAAAATAAGCGGTAATAAAAGAACGAATGTGAAAAATATTATAGTGAGATTTGTTATGGTATCAAAAGTCGGCATAGCTATAACCGGGTTATAGGAAGCTTGAAGCTTATCGGATAAAATAAAGCTTAAGACAATTGCAACTGTAAAGATAGTAACGGCAGCACCGTCTGTTATTAGGAATAGATAGTCGTTATATGAGGTTCTGCCCTTGAGAGCGTACCCTCTCGCACGCATTGAATCGGAGGTGTCAATTCCTTTTTCCAGTGTCCATGAAACAAGTATGGAAAGCCTTCTGGATAAAATTCTGATTTTGTTTATGAAATTCGCACACTCCAATGAGCCGCCTATACCCTTTTCTGCTTTGATAATTTCTTGGGATTGAGATCTTATTAAAGGTATAAACCGCAGTACCATTGAAATAACTAAAGCAAGTCTCGGCGATAATCTTCCGAAGAGAAAAATTATTTTCTCTCCCGTTATAATTTCGTTAAAGCTTTCGAGCCAAAGAAGCATAGCGCCTATTCTGACCCCGGAAACAATTCCGTAAATTACCGCTTCAAGAGTGAAGTTGTTGCCGTTTTTCATAACAAACAAAACAGTTACACCGTAGTGGCTGAAAAGTCCGTTAAATACTGCAATGAGAAGAATAAAAGGCAGGATAAACTTAAAAACATAGGGTATAATTTTTCTGCCTTGAAGCTTAAAGGAATAGATTCCTCCACAAATAAAACAAATTAAAAGCAATAGGGGATTAGTGGAGGTTAGAGAAACAATAAAGGCGAAAATGAAAAATATTAAGTTCGTTATAGGGTGAAGCCCCTTAAAACCGAAATTCATTTTAATTCATCCTTATCATTTAAAAATAGAGAATATTTTCTCAAAGAAAGCTTTGATTGAAGAAATAAGTCTTTGGAAAAAGGAAGGCTTTGACTGCCCCTTTTTTGTGAGCGCAAAAATATTTCCCGAATCATTTTTATAATAGAGTGTACCGTCGTTTCCTGCTGAAACGGTGCTTATACAATATTGACTCATATCGCCTTCAGGTGTAAAAAGCTCAGATTTTCTCCCTGAGGTTTGTCCAACACTGTCTTCAAAAATAGTTACACCGCCGGGATTGCTGTTATATGTTAAGTATATATAGATTTTTCTGCTTGACTGTTCATAAGCTGTTGAAACAAGAGCAGAAGCCTGAGGGTACCCCAAGGTATAGCAGGAATATATTTCGCTCATGGTCTCTGAGTTTAGCACAATGAACTTTCCAGCGTTTGCGTTATGACAGCCGATATAGAGTCTTCCCGAATATATAACAGGTGTTGCGGTAACAGCACCATAGGCCTTGTAGGTTTTCAGTGAGCTAAGCTCGCCTGTGGAGGAATTCATTTTAAATTTATATACATATCCTGCTTTGCTGGAAACGTAATAGGCCTTGTTTTCGGCAGAGTACACAACGCTTGAGCGAATGTCACCTTTAACATTGAGGCTTGAGGCCTTTTTGCCGGTACTTTTGTAAAGTGAGATGATTTTGGAAGCTGATGTGCTGCCTTCTTTGCCGTCATCCTTGCCGAAAACAACAAAGTTTTTTGTCACGGTACAGCCTGCCCAATAGAATCCACCCATAGCCTTATATGTCCAGGTAGCTTTTTTCTTTTCAGTTTCTTCTTTAGTTTTTTCGTCCTTTGTGCTAAGGCAAACATAGTTGCCATAGTCAGTTTCATCGTTCCAAAAGCCGGTGTAAATATAGCCGTTGTCATAGGTTATGGGGCAAAGAGCCTGACCGCCCAAGGGGTCGGTGTAAACCCAAAGGGATTTCATTGTTTCATAATCGAAGGCTTGAACTATTCCACCGTCAAGGCAAACGAAAATCTTGCCATCGGCATAAATAGGTGAAACAATTGCGTAAAGGGTACTGCCTTGCATTTTTGTGCTTGCAATTTCTTCACCGTTTTTTGCGTTGAGCTTATAAAGCTTAAGACCCGAAACCACAAGCAAGGTGTCACCGACAACTGTAGGTGGAGTTGGTGCGCCTTTATAGCCTGAGCCGAATTTTTTTGAAAATAGCAGAGACGCTGACTGTGTTGGTGTGTTGGCTGTGGTTATTCCCGAATATGGTTGACTGACAGCTGCCGCAGGTACAATAATAAAAAGCAAAATAACAGCAGTTAGAATAATTGATAATATTTTTTTCATTTACTTTCAACTCCACACAAAAAATAAAAGCACCCTTTTTCGGAAAAAAGGGCGCAAAATGACCATATAAGCCTGTAGGTATCACAGACTTTGACATTGCCATACGCTCTCCCGATTGCCCAAAAGCGAACATTGTCTTGTCACAGCAGGCATTCCGACTTAAAAGCATTAGCTTAATTACGGTAATGGCGGTTGCCCGGGATTTTCACCCGAATTTCCCTGAATGCGACACAGTTTTTATTTTCGAGTATATTCTATCACAAACGGTGTATTTGTCAATGCTTGCAATAAAAAAAGTTAAAGGGTATGGACGAAATTGAATATTGCACAGATAAGGAGCTAAATAAAAAAGCACTTACATTTTTTGTAGGTGCTAAGGTGAACTGCATACAAATTGCATACATGAAACGAGATTTAAACTTTTGAAAAAACAAAAGAAGCCACATTTCATGCGGCTTCTCGCTGGTGACTCACCGGGGATTCGAACCCCGGACACCTTGATTAAAAGTCAAGTGCTCTGCCAACTGAGCTAGTGAATCGTTTCAACAGCTTTTATATTTTACTCGAAAGAGCAATAAATGTCAAGTGTTTTGGTAAAAATATTTTGAAATTTTTATCCTTTTGTTATTTTTGACAGAAAAAACTAATTTATACCAAAAAAAGTGAGACAAATAGAGATAAATTAATACCTAATTTATTCATCTTAGAAAAATATTCATATCTTGTTAACGTCTTATTAATCTTTTTAATCTGTAATATAAACCCTGACAGTGATATTATTTAAACACATATGTATAAAGGAGCAGTAAAATGAAAAATAATTTAACTAAAAAAATAATTTCTCTTGTGCTTGCGCTGATTATGACTTTTTCTACGGTGAGTCTTTGCGTATATGCCACAGCCGATGAGAAAAACGATTATCCAATAATATATGTTCACGGCTTTATGGCCAGCAATATTTATGCCGACAAAAATGATGCAAGCAGTGAACTTTATTTCCCGATTCAAAGTGAGCATATAATTGATGGCGTTAAGCTCGCTGTGCCGGCTTTGGCGGAGTTTATCATAAAAAGAGATTGGGACGGCTTCGGCAAGGCTATTTCTCCGGTACTCGAAAATATTTTCTACGGTCTTTACAATAATCCCGACGGTACTACAAAGGGGGAATCGGGCAATTACTTTAAGTACCCCACGAAACAGGAAATGGAAAGCAGTAGCGAGATTGCTTTTGAATATGACTGGCGATGTGACCCTGTTGATATTGCTTCTGAGCTTAATGATTTTGTCGCCTATGTTAAGCAGACAACGGGAAAAAGTAAGGTTTATCTTAGATGCCACTCTTTAGGCGGTGTTATTGTCACTTCATACCTTTCAATTTACGGCGGAGATAATGTGGCCGGTGTGGCCTTTGATGCAACAGCAGTTTACGGTGAAAGCTATACAGGCGATTTGTTGACGGGTAATATTGAGTTTAGCAGTGAAGCTTTACTTTTCGCCATTGAAAACATTCTTAAAGGCAACGATGAGGAATATCTTATTGACAGCTTCCTTGAAGTGTTTGAAGAGGCGGGAATATTTAAGCTTGTTTCAAATTTGGGCAACGATTTTGCACAAAAGCTTAAAGCTTATCTTTATGAATCTTTGGCTGCACTTTTCGCTAACTGGCTTACAATTTGGGCTATGATTCCCGACGAGCAGGTTGACGATGCTATAGATTTTGTTTTCACTGAAATTTATGATAAAAATGACAAGGATGCGAAAAATCTTCTGAATAGAATTGAAAACTATAACCGTCTTGTAAGAGAAAATAAAACTCAGACTCTTAAGAGCCTTGACGAGAATGCTAAGGTGGTTGTTATTTCAAGATACGGTTATTCATCTCTTCCCATTACACCGTCATGGAATAGTCTTAGTGACGGCACTGTTGACACGAAGTATAACTCTTTCGGAGCAACAACATCTTCCTTTGGTGAAACCTTAAGTGAGGAATATCTCAAGGGAAAGGATATGAAATATATTTCACCTGATAAAACTGTGGACGCTTCCACATGTCTTTTCCCTGATAAGACATGGTTTATCAGAAATATTCAGCATGCAAAGGGTTCTTCTGACCTTAATACTATGATACATACGCTTCTTAAATCTGAGAATGAAGCAACCGTGGACACCTATAAGCAATATCCAAGATTTATGCAATATATAGCTTCAGACGGATCAATTTTCCCCGATGTCGAAAGCGTTGAAATTCCCAGCCTTCCTCAAAACTTTATGGGAAGAATAATTAAGCTTTTTAAGGCTCTTTTTGATTGGTTAAAGAGAAAAGCGGCATTTTAAAAACAAGATTTTTCAAAGGATTTTTATATGAAAAAGCAAACTAATACAACTAAATTAATTTTATCGGCAATGTTTTTAGCTCTATGTTATGTTTTGCCTTTTTTGACCGGGCAGATTCCTCAAATAGGTGCAAGGCTTTGCCCTATGCACATTCCGGTTATTCTTTGCGGTTTTATTTGTGGCGCACCTTGGGGAGCTTTAGTTGGCTTTGTTGCGCCGCTTATCAGAAGTATCACCTTAGGTATGCCGACCTTATTCCCAAAAGCTGTTGCTATGGCTTTTGAGCTTTGTGTATACGGTGGTCTTACGGGCATTATGTACTGTGTTATGCCGAAAAAAAGATGGAGCATATATTGCTCGCTGCTTATAGCCATGATAGGCGGACGACTTGTTTGGGGCGCAGTTCAGCTTCTTTGTGTAGGTCTCGATCTTTCAAAGTTCGGCTTTGCCGCTTTTTGGGCCGGCTCAATAGCTAATGCCGTACCGGGAATTATATTGCAAATAGTGGTTATACCGATTATTGTGATGCTTTATGAAAAGTCAAAACTAAGCTCAGGGAGATTGTAATGGATAAAAAGGAAGTAATTGAATATTTTGACCTTGTTTCTTCAAAGTGGGATGAGGAAATGATAAAATCCGAAGAGAAAATTAAAAAGATTCTCGATGTGGCACAGGCATCTGAGAAAAAATCAATTCTCGATGTTGCTTGTGGTACCGGTGTACTTGTACCCGATTATCTCGACAGAAGAATTAAAGAATATGTTGGTATTGACATTTCCTCAGAAATGATAAAAATAGCAAGGGGCAAGTTTTCACATTTTGACAATGTCAAGTTTATATGTGGCGATGCAGAGCAACTTGAGTTTTGCGAAAATTTTGACTGCGCCGTTGTTTATAATGCTTTCCCACATTTTGTGTCGCCTGAGAGCTTATTTAAAAGTCTGCATAAGGTGCTAAAAAAAGGCGGACGAGTTACAGTGGCACATGGCATGAGCCGTGAAGCGCTGACACTTCATCATTCGGGAAGTGCGAGTAAGATTTCAAAAATTTTGCCCGATACCGAGGAAATGGAAAAGTTTATGTCACCTTTTTTTAAGGTGGATGTTAAAATATCGACTGATGATATTTATGTGGTTTCCGCAGTGAAAAAAGAAATATAACAATAGGGGTACTCCTGAGCGATTGCTTTGGAGTACCCTGAAATTTTATTGGACTTGGAAGACGACTTTGTCATCCTTTAAAAGACATTCATATTTGTTGCCCGACTTCACATTGCCGGCCAAAATTTCTTCTGACAGCTTGTCTTCAACTAAGCTTTGCAGTGCCTTTCTAAGCGGTCTTGCGCCGTAAACAGTGTCGAAGCCTGCATCAGCAACCTTTTGAACCACTTGTTCGGAAAAGCTCATTTCAATATCCATTGCCTTGAGTCTGTTTTCAAGCTCTTTTGTCATACGCTTTGCAATAAGCTGAATTTCCTCTTTCTTAAGCTGACTGAAGACAATAATCTCATCGATTCTGCCTAAAAACTCAGGTCTGAAAGCCTTCTTAAGCTCACCTGTTACGGCAGATTTAATTTGCTCGTCTGTGAGCTTGCCTGTGTTTTCACCGAAGCCTATTGAACTGCTGTTTGCAGCGATATGCTTTGCGCCTAAGTTGGAGGTCATAATAATAACAGTGTTTTTAAAGTCAACTCGTCTACCTGTTGAGTCGGTGAGAATACCGTCGTCGAGAATTTGAAGCAGCATATTGAAAACATCTGGGTGAGCCTTTTCAATTTCATCAAAAAGAATTATACTATAAGGCTTTCTTCTGACCTTCTCTGTGAGCTGACCGCCCTCCTCATAGCCGACATATCCCGGAGGAGAGCCAACAAGCCTTGATGCATTGTGCTTTTC
>CAYWKY010000040.1:0-12633 GCA_964458915.1 uncultured Faecalibacterium sp. | reverse complement strand
AGGCACTTTCACCTACACTGGCAGTAGCTCCACCTGTACCGCAGCGAGCATAACATATAACATTTATAATGATGATTGGAAAATGAAGTCAGCCACAGCTTCAAAAAGCAGCAACCAGGCTGTTGGCAATATAACAGCTAAGCGTTATACTCTCGGCATTCCTGTTCAAACTGTTGAAAAAACATTTTATCTTACCTGTAGTGCAACAGGTAAGCTCTCATAATTCTTCCCCTTAAAAAAATCCACTCGGAAATTTTCCGAGTGGATAATTTTTTTATTTCTTAAAAGCTCTAAACAGCGGCAAACAAGCCGAAAAGAAAGTTTTATAACTTTCGCAATAGTCAGCGCTTTCTCTGTTTCGTTTGCACCCTCCTGCACGGCAAAGAGGATAAAACTTACATTTTTTACACTTGTCAGGTACGGCAATGCTCTCTTTAATAAACTCAAAAGCTGTCTTACCTTTAGCCATTTCTTCAAGTATCAGCTCATTTATATTGCCCAGACACCACTCATCAGTACAATAAAAGTCGCAAGGATAAATATTTCCGTTGCCCTCGCAAACAAACTGGTGTGTGCAATGACCC
Source organism: uncultured Faecalibacterium sp. (assembly GCA_964458915.1). Taxonomy (GTDB): domain Bacteria; phylum Bacillota; class Clostridia; order Oscillospirales; family Acutalibacteraceae; genus UBA6857. Next base: position 12,049 of record CAYWKY010000040.1, on the reverse strand, counting down.
ATAAGGCCACATTGCTCCGGCTTTTCACCGAGATACATTCTCACATAGTTGTCAAATTGCCTTATACTGATATAGTTTCCTCTTACAAAATCCTTGACATACAAATTAAAAATGCGAATAAGAAAATCAGAATATTGCTTAGTCGTCATATAAAGCTCGCTTTGTGTGTTGTCCCCCATTGGGCGAAGACAAGGAATGAACTGAATATAGCCAAAACCTTGAGAGCGAAAATATTTATATATCCTCTCCGCATTTTCAGCGCAGTACCCTGTGAGTACCGTCAAAATATTAAACTCGGTCTTATGCTTTTTGAGCTTGTTGGCGGCGGTGACAATCTTATAATATGCGTTTTGTCCATTCGCGTCCACACGAAAACGGTTGCCCTCATAATCGCCGTCAAGGCTAAGTCCCACAAGAAATTTATTCTCTGTGAAAAATCTCGCCCATTCATCTGTGACAAGAGTGCCGTTTGTTTGCACCGAATAAAAAATCTCGCTGTGCTTTTTGTTGTACGCGCTTACAGTGGAGACGAAAAACTTATAGTAGTCAAGACCCGCCATTAAAGGCTCGCCGCCCTGAAAGGCGAAAGCTACACTTGAGCCGTCAGCGAAATTCAGGGCGTCTTTAATGAGTTTTTCTGCCGTCGCTTCGTTCATCTTGCCAAGAGAAAAAATCTCTCTGTTCGCCGCAACATCACAATAAAAGCAATATTTACAGCGAAGATTGCACAAGCTGGAAGCCGGCTTTATCATTATGGAAAGCGGGGGCATTACTTAATAATACCTCTTCTGTTTTCTTTAAAGTTCTTTTGAATACCTTGAAGCTCCTCATTCATCTTTTCCGCAATTTCAGGGTAAACCTTTGTACGGTTATAGTTCTCCTGATAGTCGTCGGTCATAATGTGAAGCCAATTCTTACGGGTTTTATCGAAGAATGCCGAGTTGTCGTTAGGTGCTTTATCGAAATACTTAAGTGTAAGATACTCGTTGTTTAAAACATCATAGGTGTAATCAGGATACATATCCTTAATCTGCTGTGAATCAACAGTATACTGGATAGCCTTAATGTCCTCTCGCTTCATGTGAAGTATAGGATGCTCCTCGGTATGAACAACGCTGTCATCTTTAATTGTGGGAACAAATGAAACACCGTCAATAACTCTGTCTGAGGGAAGAACATTTGCTTCGCCACCGCTTGTGATACCTGCAAGCTCAATAAGTGTGGGCAGGAAGTCAACAAAGGTTGCTGTGTTTTCACGGGTTCCACCCTTTTCAAACAATCCGCCGTTGTTATCCCATCTTATCATAAAGGGTACCTTTTGACCGCCGTCATAAGGCAGATATTTACCGCCACGAAGGTCACTTGTGCTACCCTCAAGAGCAGGACCGTTATCACTTGTGAAAATAATAATTGTGTCTTCAAGTACACCAAGCTCTTCCATAGTTGCGAAAAGCTCGCCAAGATATGTGTCAAACTCTGTTAAACAGTCAACATATGTACCCATACCGCTGACACCATCATAGTCGTCACCAACAAACACAGGTGCATGAGGCCAGGGAGTTGAATAATAAGCAAAGAAAGGATCATCACTGTTGGTAACAGTCTCAGTTATCCAGCTTGTTATCTCCTCGTGAATCCATTCGGTGAGCTTTCCTTGATCCTTCTTGCCGTTTTCGTCAACCATTTCCTCAACACCGTGAGCGATTGTATACTCGCCGTTCTCTTCTCTTACATGATAGAAGGGCTTCATATCGTTAACATGGTGTGAGCCATAGAAGTAGTCAAAGCCTTGATTTGTGGGAAGATATTCGCCATAGTCACCTAAATGCCACTTACCGAATGCACCGGTGTTATAGCCTGCACTCTGGAATACCTCTGCAATTGTGATTTCATCGCCAAGCATACCGTCAACATTGTTGCCCATTTCAAAGGAGTTGTAAACTCTTGTCATTGCAAAGGGGCTGAATGTTGAAATTGTGGGATAAATAACATTATCAGCATAGCCTCTGTAAGGATAACGACCTGTGAGAGCTGCGAAACGAGCCGGTGAACAAACTGAATAGCTTGAATAGAAGTTTTCAAAGTTAAGACCGTTTTCACCTATTGAGTCCATATTAGGTGTGTCATAAATTGCGCCGTTAAGTGATGTGTCGCCATAACCCATATCATCCATGAGAATGAGAAGCACATTAGGCTTGTTTGTGGTGTCTTTGTCGATACCGTCAAGATAATCGTCCTGACCGTCCCAGAGTCTTTCGGTAACAGGCTTTGTTCTCATATTCATAGTTAAAACATAAAGAACACTTGAAGCAACAAGAAGTACGCTTAAAAGAGATGAGAGAACCTTTTTAAGTGTAGTTTTGCCTGTCTTTTTCTTTGCAACAAAGAAAAGTCCCCATAAAGATGCAGCTGTGGGAATTATAAGAAGAAGGTTGCCTAAAAGTCTTGTAATCAGACTACCCTCACCGGCAAAAAGCGCATTATCGGCACTTGACCAACCTGTAAGACCTGTTGAGAAAGCACCAAAGCCTGCGTCTGCGCCCCAAATAACGTGGAAGATAACCACGCCGAGACTTGCAGCAGCGTAGCCGAAAATCATGGGTGCATATACCTTTTTCTTAGCAATAAGTGAGATGAGAATGATTGCCGACATAATGCAGCAATAAAGCACACTCACAAGTGTGATAAGATTAAGTCTTGTAATAAGCTGAACAGCCATTATTACGATACCGATAACCATTAAGATTATTGGAAAGACTTTTTTGGATTTGTCCAATGAAAATTTGTTTTCCATATTTTCATGTCCTTTCTTTTAATAATGAAGTTATTATAACGCAAAAGTAACTTTAAGTCAACTTAAAAAGTATTAGGCCATAAACATTTGAGCTATATCATCTATTTTGTAAATCTCCACCAAATTATCCACGCCATCTTTAACCTCTTGCATAGTATAGCCGTGGCTTATTAGGAAGCTTTCATCTTTAGTGGCAAGGTGGTAATAAAACATGAGTGCCGTTTTAAGATAGGCTCTGTCACCCTCGCCTATCAGCTCATAAAGCTCATTTTCCGCTTCATTAATATATCCGTCGTCGAGCATAGTGATTAATCTCTTTAAATCTTCCTCGCTTTCAGCTTCTTTTATTACCTCTTCCATGTCTCTCTCAACATCAACACTAAAAAGCAATTTTAAAAGCATTCGTACCATTTCTCTTACGAGTCGCATTATATAGTCCTTTTCAAAGCTTGCAAACATAATTCTTTGCCCCCTTCCTTTGTTACATTATAATTTACACATTTATCTTTGTCAACTCGGTTTAGCTCTGTACTTTTTTGCCCTTTTGTGGTATTATGTTTTGGACAAAACATTAAGAGGTGCAAGATGTTTATTATAAATGAAGATATAACTGCTTTAAGGGGAAAAATCAAAAAAATAGCCTTCAGCGACAAAAAGGATAAAGCTTTCGATTACACAAAAATCACCGCCCGACCCTTTACGACAAAAAAAGGAGATATGTGGCAATTAGAAAAACATAAAAGCAATCAGGTCTTTCACGAAAACCTAAACGAAGACGATTTTCTCAATTGGTGCGAAGCAATTGGAAAAATCAGCTTTAAACAAGCTTGCCTTACAGCTGAGGGTACCACTGTGCAATATACAATATTCCCCGATAAAACCAAACGCAAGGTTATAGGTAACGATATAACCAAGGTTGAAACCGGAAGCCACAACAAAGATAAAAACTATATCCTTCCTCAAGGTGCAAACATTCCTGCTCTTGTCGATTTAGGTGTTTTCACAAAAGATTTCAATGTGGTAAAAAGTAAATATGATAAATATAAGCAAATTAACCGTTTTATAGAAATTATTGATGACAGTTTTTCTAAAATGAACAAGGACGAGGTTACAATTTTAGATTTCGGCTGCGGAAAATCATATTTGACTTTCATTGTTTACTATTATTTCACTGAGATAAAAAAAGTCAAAGCTAAGGTTTTAGGCTTCGACTTAAAAGAGGATGTAGTAAAGCACTGTAATGAAACTGCCGAAAAGTACGGATATAGCAATTTGAAATTTTATGTCAACGATGTGACAAAAGGTGAAGTGTATAAGGATAAAGTCGATATGGTCATTACCTTACACGCCTGCGATATTGCGACAGACTTTGCTCTTTACCACGCAATAAGCCACGGCGTTAAGCATATTTTTTCTGTACCCTGCTGTCAGCATGAGGTTTGTTCCTCAATTAAAAAAGGCGGAGATTTTGATTTGCTTCTTTCTCACGGACTTATTAAAGAGCGTTTTTCAGCTTTGCTCACAGACAGCATAAGAGCTGAAATTCTCAAAAAATGTGGCTATGAGGTTGATATTATTGAGTTTGTGGATTTCGCTCACTCGCCAAAAAATCTTATGCTGCGTTGTAAGCTGAAAAAGGAAATTAAGCCTGAGCTAAGCGAAGTAAAAAAGCTTATGGATAAATATGCTTTCTCACAAAAGCTTTATGAGCTAATAAGTGAATAAGACAAAAAGCACCCTTAAGGTGCTTTTTTTAATATGATTTTTGGCTAAATCTAAAATAATTTAATCGGTGCAATGATACTGACGAGACAGGAGGTATGCACCTTTTGAATTTAGAAAAGTGGAATAGGGAAGTGAGGGGCGGCTCCACTAAAATCGCTTCGCGATTTTTTCTGCGACATTTCATGTCGCAGCGCGCCACCTTCGGTGGCTGTGGAGCCGCCCCATCCTTATCTCACCTTATATACACATTACAGATTCTTATCTTTAAGATAAGCTTGTTCAACGGCTTCGCCTACAAGAGCCTCAAAGCTACCCTTTTGCAAAGCAGAAACACCTTCTATTGTTGTTCCGCCCGGTGAGCAAACCTGATCTACCAATGCCCATGGATGTTCGTCACTTTCCAAAATCATTTTTGCGCTGCCTAAAACAGTTCCGGCCGCTACCTCAAGCGCCTGAGCCTTAGTCATGCCATTTTTAACAGCTGCTCTTGCAAGGGAGTCAATAAACATATAGGCATAAGCCGGGCTACAGCCACCTATGGCGCTGTAAATTGAAAACAGCTTTTCCTCAATATTAACTGCAATGCCAAAGCTCTCGCATAGATTTTTTGCAAAGTCAAGGTCGCTTCCCCCTGCTCTTTCATTTCCGCAATAAGCTGACACAGCAGCTCCAACCTTTGCGTTAATATTAGGCATCACTCTTACAATTCTTCCATCATAATGCAAAAGCCCTGAAATATAATCGAGGGTTTTACCGGCGGCAATTGATATAATAAGAGGGTCATTTTCCTTTAAATCTTCACCTATTTTTGATAGCAGCGACGGAAAAACATTTGGCTTTACGCTTAAAACAACCTTGTCACATTGGCGGGCAATCTTCGATGCGCTGCTACACACCTTAACGCCGTACATCTGAGAAAGAGCCTCGGCTTTTTCTGTGTTAATATCAAATACGCTTATTTCCTCATTGATTTTGCCAGAGCCTACAATGCCCTTTATAATAGCGGATGCCATATTTCCGCTTCCAATAAAACCAATCATGATTATTCCTCCTGAGAATCAATTTCCGATGTGCAATGAGGACAGCGTGTTGCCTCAATGCTGATTTCACTTTTGCAATACGGGCAGGTCTTTGTCTCTGCCTTAGGCTCTTCGGTAGGCTTTTTCTTGCCGATTTCCGAAACCTTGTTTATAACCTTAACTAACAGAAAAATTACAAAAGCCATAATAATAAAGTTGATAACTGCCGTTATAAATGCGCCATAATTAAGTGTGGCATAGCCTGCCTGCTTTGCCGCCTCGGCTGTGGCAAAGGTAACATCCTCACTCGTGAGAACAATAAACTTATCAGCAAAGTTAATACCCTTTGTCATAAGCGACAAAACCGGTGAAACAATATCGTTAACAAGTGAATTAACTATGGACTGAAAAGCACCGCCTATAATAACACCGACAGCCAAGTCAATTACATTGCCACGCATAATAAACTTTTTAAATTCCTCAAAAAACGCTTTCATTTTACATTCCTCCTAAGCTTTCCCACTAATTTTATCATATACGAGCCTTAATTGTAAAGCCTTTACACTCCCGTAAAATCAAAATCCGGAATGAAATTTTCGTTGGCAGATTCGCTGTCTTGAATAAAAATATTTTTAAACCCAAGATTTTCCGCCACCAGAACTACCTTTTCATATTCCCTTTCGGTTATTTTCCTTTTAAGCTCACTCAAATGCTCAATTTCACCATAGGGTGTATATTGAGCCATAAGGCTAATTTCAGTGTCATTACCTAAATTATTGTATATCCATTTTAAAATTTCAATGCTTTGGTTTGTGTTTTTAGGCAAAATCAAATGCCTTACAATAAGGCCCTTTTTCATAATGCCGGTTTCATCATAAATATTTGTGGGACACTGCCGACGCATTTCAATAAGAGCTTTCGAGGCAAAATCAAAATAGTTTTCCGCTTCGCTGTAGCGCTTTGATTTTTCCGGACTTATATATTTAAAATCGGGCAAATAAATATCAACATGACCTTGAAGACTCTTGAGTGTTTCAACTCTTTCATAGCCTGAGCTGTTATATACAATAGGTACACTGCTGTTAAATTCACTCAGCAGTTTTTTTAGTGGCAAAGCATAATGTGTGGGATTTACAAGATTTATGTTGTGTACCCCCGATGAAATAAGGCTATAAAATATTTCTTTTAGTCTGTCCCCGCTTATGATTTTGCCCTCACAGCCATGGCTAATATTATAATTTTGGCAATAGACACAGCCTAAATTACACCCGGAAAAGAAAACAGTACCGCTACCCTTTGTACCACTTATAGGCGGTTCTTCCCAAAAATGCTTTGCTGCTCTCGCCACTTTAAATTCCCACGGCATTTTGCAATAGCCTAATTCATTTTCTCTGTCGGCACCGCATTGTCTCGGACATATATTACATATCATGCTGTCACCTTCTCTCATAATGCAATAATTTTATCACATTATATTAAAAAAATCCACCCCAACAAGATATACATCTATATTGAAGCGGATTGATTATTAAGTTTAGCTGACTACAATATTACATTTAGCCGTTTTGTTTCCGTCAGCTGTTGTAACTGAAATCACACAGTTTCCTCTGCCTTTGGCGGTAACCTTACCACTTGAAGAAACTGTAGCAACATTGGGATTGCTTGAACTCCAAGTTACCTTTTTATTTGTTGCAGTGGTCGGGTACACTGTAGCGTGAAGATTATAGGTTGAGCCAACATTCATTAAAAGTCCACCAGACTCTTTTATGCTGACAGATGTTACCGGAATCACAGCCACAGTAACAACACAAACCGCTGTCAAGCCGTTTTTCGTTGTGCAGGTAATAACCGCAGTACCATTAGAAACAGCCTTAACAACACCCTTTGATGAAACTGTTGCCACGCTCTTGTTATCAGATGACCATGTGACAGTTTTAACGCTTGTGTTTGATGGTGCAAACTTAGGTGTAAGAGTGACTGTGTTGCCCTTGCTGAGAGTTACATTTGCTTTATTAAGGCTCACAGCTGTAGGCTTAACATGAGTAACCTTGACGGTTATTTGAGCTTTTCTTTTGCCTGAGTTTGTGGTAACTGTTATAGTGGCGCTCTTTCCGGCTTTTAATCCCTTAATTTTTCCTGACTGAGTTACAGAAACAATTGATGGGTCACTGGAAGACCATTTAAGAGTTTTATCAGTTGAATTTGAGGGAGAAACAGTCGCTTTAAGAGTTTTGGTTTTGCCGTAAGCCACACTGACGCTCTCAGATGAGAACTTAACCGATGTGGGAACAACAGCCTTAACTGTAACCTTGCATTTAGCTGTTTTTCCCGTGTCCTTTGTTTTGCAATAAACATAAGCTGTACCCGGCTTTAATGCAGTTACTTTGCCGTCCGCTGAAACCTTAATGATTTTCTTGTCGGAAACTGACCAAGTAACTGTTTTATCCGTTGTGTTTGAGGGAGCAATGGTTTCGGTTAGCTTATATGTTTTGCCGTCATTAATTGTCACTGAGGTTTTATTGAGCTTAACGCTCTTTGATTTTACTATATTCGCAACAGTGACCTTACATTTAGCCGTATATTTTCCGTTTGCCGTTGTCGCCGTAATATAGGTTGTTCCGGCTTTCACAGCAGTTATCTTACCGTTTTTGTCAACCTTGGCAATTTTACTGTCCAAACTTTTCCATGTGACGCTTTTATTCGTCGCATCTTCAGGTAAAATATTAGCGGTGAGGGTTTTGGTTTTGCCCACATAAAGCTTCAATGAGGTGCTGCTCAAGGTGATGCCTGTAGCTTTAACCTTAACTGTTACAGTGCATGAGGCGGCAACCATTGGGTTATCCTCAGAAGTACATTTAATAGCTGCCTTACCGCCACCGACGGCAACAACATGACCCTCGGCATCAACAGTAGCAACCTTTTCGTTTGAACTTGTCCACTTAACATTTTTAAATGTAGCGTCAGACGGTGAAACAGCGGCTATCAAATCGAAGGATTGACCTTTATAAAGTGTGTTTTCGGTGAAGTTAGCCTCATCGCCACAATAAAGCTCAACATTTTCAACATGAACCTTCTTATTCACTGTAACTGTGCATGATGCAGTAATAGCACCGTCGGCAGTTGTGCAATTTATAACTGTTGTACCTTTGCCCACACCTGTAACTTTACCGTTTTTATTAACTGTTGCAATACTCTTGTCTTCGCTCGACCATGTAACAGCTTTGTCTGTTGTGGTTTCGGGGAATATTGTTGCTTTTAATGTGAAGCTTTGTGAGGTGTAAATGCTATTTGTTCTATAGTTAAGCACTATGCTTTCCGCAGCAGTTTTAACCGTTACTTTACAGCTTGCCTTATAGCCGCCCTCAACAGTTCTGCACACTAAGGTGGTGGTACCGTTAGATATGCCTGTTGCAACACCGCTGTTATCGATAACAACAATGTTCGGGTCTTCGCTTGTCCATGTTACTTCCTTGTTTTCCGCAGTTTCGGGATAAACCTCAGCGATAAACTTTTTGCCTTTTCCCACATAAACAATACCGTCGTTATTTTTAATGTGAACTCCGCCCGGCAGTGTACCGGCACCGATAAGAGATAAGGGGAAGGAATTGCCCCATACCCTCTGTAAAGCGTCTGTGGGGTGAATACCGTCTTCGCTATATTCTGGAAGAAGGGCATCAGTATCAAGGGGATTTGCGGAAATCTCACAAAAATCTACATAACCGTCATGCTCTGTAGTTGTTGCAAGCCACTGGTTAACATCCTTAGCTATTTGCCAGTCTGCCTCAAATTCATCTGAGGTTCTCACATAAGTACCACCGTCACCGAAATAATCTCTTGTGGTACCCTTCCACTGTGTTATGCCTATAGCGATAACCTTAACACCCGCCTTATGACAGGTTTCAAAAAGCTTGCTGTAATTATTAATTATAACTCTTGCCGATGGCTGAACTACTCCGGGATAGTTTTGAGCCGCATCGGTACAAACCGGGTGAATTATATCGTTCACACCAATTTTAACTATAACATATTTTACACCGGACTGACTGAGCACGTCATCGTTAAATCTTTTAAGAAGAGATTCAGCATAAAGGTATGAGCCAAGACCTAAGCCTGAGTAAAGCAGACAGTTGCCCGGTATACCTTTGCCGACAACACCCACATTTGTTATGTTTTCGTCCTCATAAAGAGCCTGAGCAAGATATAAGGGAAACTCGTTTGATACCGTTGAGTCTCCGACCACAACAACACTGTAGCCGCCATCTGAAGACAGCACATCTAAACCGATAACACAGGGTACAATCTTAATAAAGCTATACGCTAACTTTAAGTTGACACTGTCGCCCATTCCGAAGCCTTCGAGCAAACCTGCAATAATGTCAAGGGCTTTTTTGTCGTCGATAACATTTTTGAGCATATCAAAATCTTCTTCTCTTTGTGCGTCGCCGGTTGCAATATATGTATCCGCACCGGAAAGACCCATTGTGTTAAAATCAGTGAAGGATTTTACATATGTAGTTACAGCTATTTTTTCGTGAGCGATAACATCAAAGCGTATAGGGTCAGAGTAAAGCTCCTCACCCGGTGCTAAGGTAACTCCGGGATAGCCGTCTCTAAAGGTAACATATTTTAATGTGTTTAAATCTATTTTGCTATCCTTAACACTTTTGGCAACAGTGACACCGTCAATTCTAACAGCCTTTGTGTTAAATTTGTTTGAAACCTTGATTCTCAGCTTTGAACCGTTTGCCGAAGGGGTAATAACAGATCTTATTGTGACCTCGGTAAGTCCTTCGTCGCCGATAAGACTTCCTATTATACTGCTCATATCGCCAAAGCCGTCTATTTGAACCTTTGCCGGTGCGCTGCCCCAAGCGCAGATCCACTCATCGTTTTCACCGGCAGCGTTTGCCTTTGGCGACGAAGATGCGACAGCGAAAACACATATGGCTGTCACAGCAAAAATAAGGAAGGAATTAATAAGCTTTTTCATCATTTTTTGTCCTTTCCCGACATCTTTTTATTTTGTGCGTTTTTGTTCATCGGCTTGCCCGTCGATGGCTTTCTTTGGCGCTGAGGGTTATTAGCCGGTCTTTTTGTTGGCTTTTTAACTGCCTTTTTCTTTCTTTGTAAAGGCTTCAGGTTTTTGTCGTCAATTATACCGAAGAACTTGCAAAGCATATATGCAAGATAAGCCGCACAAGCAAGGAAAACCAGTATCGACAGAACAAGGAAAAGCTTCGAGCCTACAATATTTGAAATTATTCCCATTACAAAGCCTATGGCACTTCTTTGAATATCCTGAGAAGCGACAAGGTTAATTGTGGTTATCTCTTCACCGGCATAATAAACTTTAGCCTGTCCCATAATTTCTCCGGCTTTAACAGGAGCTGTCACCTTTTTAGGCACACTACCGGGAACTATTTCAAATGAAACTGATGCAGTGTTGACCTTTGACGGAACAAGGGCAGAGGTTTCCTTTTCGGGAATGAGCCTTAATTTATCGGTGTCTTTACCTGCGTCTACATCAATAACGGTTATGCTTTGTTCGGGCGAGACAACAACTCTGTATCTAATATTTTCATAGACCCAATTAAGCATTTTTTGAGCATCGTTAAAGCTTGTGTTTTCTTTTGCCGAATCCGAGTCAACATTCATAAGCTTACCGCCTAAAACTATGGTCAGATAAGAATATCCGTCCATATTTGACACAGCGGCAACACATTCGCCTGCCTCGTCGGTCATAGTATATTTACCGCCGGTAACGGACTTATGATAATAATCCGCAATAGATGAGCTCATCATTTTGTTGCCGGAGGTCACTGTTTTTTCCTCTCTTTCGTCATAGGCGGGAATAACATAATTTGTCGCTGAAAAAGCGTCTGAAAAAACAGGGAAGGTTATAGCGTGCTTAATAAATGTGCAAAGGTCCTTAGCTGTTGTGTATTGACCTTCTTCATCGAAGCCGTGTATATTTTTAATTACAGTGTCCTTACAGCCCAGCTTTGTCATCAAAGCCTGCATTTCACCTATAAAGCCGTCTAATGAGCCGGAAACCTCATAAGCGATAATGCTTGCGGCATCGTTGGCGCTATAAATAATCAGACAGATAATAAGCTCCTTTTTGCTTATTTTTTCGCCTGTCTTGTACCCTGCCGTTCTAACACCGTAATCATATTTAACGAGAGAACGGTTTTTATCCGTAACAGTTACAAGCTCATCTAAATTGCCCCACTTTTCAATTGCCACAGCTGCTGCAATAAGCTTTATAAAGCCTGCCACAGGTACCTTTTTATCTGCATTTTTCTGAAAAAATACAGTATCCTCGTCAAGGCTCACAAGATAATAAACATTAGAGTTAAGCTTTTCAACAACGTCTTGAGAAGCGAAAACTGCACTGGCAGAAAAAGCCGAAGCAAAAACAGATAAACTGAGAATTAAAGCAAGAACAACTGAAACTAACTTTTTCATATAAGCACCTCGTATGTAAATTTTTTGAAATTTCCTATATATG
>CAYWKY010000039.1:0-12953 GCA_964458915.1 uncultured Faecalibacterium sp. | reverse complement strand
TTCAATAAAATTGAATTATAATAATGTAAAGAGAGAGGTTGGATCTTAATGAAAAAGACAGTCTTTTTAACAGGCTCAACAGGAACCATGGGTTTCCAGGCTTTTAAAGAGCTCTATGCAAGAAGAGACAGATTTGATATTGTCCTTCTTAACCGTGATAGCAAAAAAAGCAGAGAAAAGTTTGCTCCTTATATGAATGACAGCAGTGTCAAAATCGTTTGGGGTGACCTTACAAATTATGAGGACGTTCTTGAAGCAACAAATGGTGCTGACTATGTTCTTCACGTTGGCGGACTTGTTTCACCTGCTGCTGACTATTTCCCCAAGAAAACCCTTTTCACAAATGTTACCGCAATGGAAAACATCGTAAAGGCTGTCAAGGCTCAGAAAGATCCCGATGCAGTTAAGGTTGTTTACATAGGTACTGTTGCACAAACAGGTGACAGAAACTATCCCACACATTGGGGTAGAACCGGTGACCCAATCCAAATCAGCGTTTATGACCACTATGCAATCAGCAAGACTAAGGCTGAGGCAATTCTCGCTGAGTCAGGTCTTAAATATTGGGTATCACTTCGTCAGACAGGTATCCTTTATCCTGCAATTCTTAAGAACATGGAGCCTATTATGTTCCATGTACCCATCAACGGTGTTCTTGAGTGGGCAACTGTTGAGGACTCAGGTCGTCTTTGCGCTAAGGTTTGTAATGATCTTGTTCCCGAAGAATTCTGGAGAAGATTCTACAACATCAGCTCAGGTCCCGAATATAGAGTTACAAACTATGAATTTGAGGTTCTCCTTCTTAATGCTATCGGCATGAAGGGTGATGATATTCCCAAGAAGCTCTTTGATCCTAACTGGTTCATTCTTCAAAACTTCCACGGTCAGTGGTACACCGACTCTGATGATCTTGAAAACTATCTCCACTTTAGAGAGAATCTTCCCATTAAGGAATACTTCAAGAGAATGGCAAATCAGGTTGAGTTCTTCTATAAGCTGTCAGGTCTTGCTCCTCTCGGTCTTGTTAAGAAGTTTATGATGAAACCCATCGCTAACACACCGCTTTACGGTACTCAGGCATGGATCAAGAACGGTATGAAGGATAGAATCACTGCATACTATGGTTCACTTGATAAGTACAATGCTATTCCTAAGACTTGGGATGAATTTGAGGTTGTTGTTCCCGATAAGACAGAAATGAGCTATCTTGATCATGGTTATGACGAGTCAAAGCCTTTCGATACTCTTACAATTGCTGACATGAAGAAGGCTGCTGAATTTAGAGGCGGCGAATGTCTTTCAAAGAAGCTTGGCAAGGATATGTATACACCTATTAAGTGGAAATGTGCTTGCGGTCACGAATTTGAGATGTCACCCAACCTTGCTCTTAAGGGTGGTCACTGGTGTCCTGAATGTCTTCCTATGCCTTGGAAGTATGACGAAATTGCTAAGGTTAATCCGTTCTTCGCTCAGGTTTGGTATTCACACCACGACAAAGACGAGAACAATGTTTACACAGACGACATTTACTACGGCTTTGCAAAAGAATAATTAAATAGCTTAAATACAGAAAAGATGCGAATTGTGTCTTTTCTGTATTTTTTTTGTTTAAAAAGTTCGTGATTCGTTCATAATCGCACACAGAGGCTGTAAACTTAATATAGTATAAAATAATCAAGGCAAGAGAAATAACAGTTGCCTTAGAAAAATACAAATTCTGAGTGGATCCGCTTTATTCAAATTAAAACATGAGGAAAGGAGGTTGCAAAATGAATATTGTTGAAATTCTTGATAAAGTTGAGAAAATACTTCTTGACGTTTTTGAGCCGAAGGCTGCATGGATAATCAGTATAATTAAATCATTTTTTGAGACAGTTTAAAAATAATATCCCGGAGCTTTAAGGAGCAACCGGGATATTTTGTTTAATAAAGCTTATTTATAAGGTGTTATTCTCTCAAAAGCAAATGCTTTAAAAAAGAGTAACGCCTTGTTTTTTTGTCGTTGTCAACCATCATATGGATTTGGCTTTGTGTGCCGACTAAAATCAGCCTGTTTTTCGCTCTTGTTACGGCAGTGTAGAGAAGATTCCTATAGCTAAGTTGAGGAATAACAGAGCAAACCGGCATAATAACAGCCTCAAACTCACTGCCTTGACTTTTGTGAACCGTTATAGCGTAAGCAAGCTCTAATTCGGACACATTATCAAACGGATAAACAGCTATTCTTCCGTCGAAATCAATTTTCATAAAAGACGCATTGTGGTTAATTGCAATTATTCTGCCAATATCTCCGTTGAAAATTCCGCTGGAAACCTCTTTGCCCTTTGTCCAGAGAATGTCATAGTTATTTTTTATTTGCATAACCTTATCGCCTTCTCTAAAAACACGAACCTGCCTTACTAATTCCTCCTTGTTTTTATCGGGAGGGTTAAGAAGCTTTTGAAGCTCTGTGTTAAGGCTGACAGTACCGGTGACACCTTTTCTTGAGGGGCAAATTATTTGTATATCTGATAAAGGGTCATAAGCATATGCCTTGGGCAAACGTTTAGCGTAAAGCTCACAAACAGTTTGTGCGGCAGAGTACACATCACCACGGTGCATAAAAAAGAAGTCCTTGTCGTTATGGCTAAGGTCGGGATATTCACCTGCGACTATTTTATGAGCGTTAGTTACAATAAGGCTTTCCATTGCTTGACGAAAAACCTGAGTTAGACAAACTGTAGGCAAAAGGTTAGATTCGATTATATCGTGAAGCACATTGCCTGCGCCAACAGGTGGCAATTGGTCGGAGTCGCCTACCATTACAAGTCTGCAGCCTAAGGGCAGAGCATTTAACAGTGCGGCAAAAAGGTGAGTATCCACCATTGAAAGCTCGTCAACAATAACTGCATCAGCTTCGAGAGGATTTTCAATGTTTCTTGCAAAAACCTGCTTGTCACCATCTGCCCATTCCGACTCTAAAAGTCGATGAATAGTTTTAGCCTGTCGTGATGTAACTTCACTCATTCTCATGGCGGCTCTGCCGGTTGGAGCAGCGAGGAAAACTCGAAGCTTCTTCTTTTCAAAAATTTCCAAAATGCCGTTGAGAGTTGTTGTCTTTCCCGTACCGGGACCGCCGGTGAGTACCAACAAACCTTTTGTGACGGCAGTTTTTATGGCTAACTTTTGTTTTTCCTCAAAGTGTATGCCCTTTTGTTCTTCAATTTTTTCTATGTCCTTGTCAAGAGTTCGCCCCTCGGCAGGCGGAAATCGAAGCATAACTTTAATTCTGTCAGCTATACTTTTTTCGTCGTAATATTCATATGGTAAAAACAAATAGCTTTTGTCGTCTAAAAAATCCTCAACAATTTCTTTGTCTTCAATAAGGTCATTTATTACGCTTTGAATTTTCTCACGCTCTATGCCTAAAAGGTCACTTGCCGGCAGAATCATTTTTTCTCTTGGCAAACATGTGTGACCATTGCGAAGATTGTGGCGCAGGATATGCAATATTCCGGCACGTTGACGAAAAATACTTTTTACTTCACCGGGGAAGGTAGAAGCAATTTCATCGGCTCTTTCAAAGCGCATACCAATTTTTTCACCGCAAAGTATATAGGGATTTTCCGCTATTCTTTCCGGTGCGGCCGTGCCGTAGGCCTTATATGCACTAAGACACTCGGAGGAATTCATTCCCACACGCTCAAGAGCTATAATAACTTCCCTTACGGCAAATTGACTGCGAAACTTTTCTGACATTTCCCTTGCCTTATCAATTGAAATTCCTTTTATTTCAGATAGGTCATCCGGGTGATTTTCAAGCACATCAAAGGTGTTTTCACCAAAACGCTCAACTATTTTTTGCGCCATTTTAGGTCCGATGCCCTTTACAGTGCCGCTTGAAAGGTACCTGAGCATATCTGCGGCGCTTTTAGGCATAGACCTTTCACAAGCTTCGGCTTTAAACTGAGTTCCAAAGGAAGGGTGCTTTGTCCATTGCCCCTTAACCTTCAGCTTTTCGCCAACACAACATGAGGGCATAATGCCAACAACTGTGACAAGATTGCCCTCATAGCTGAGATCTATAACACTATATCCGTTTTCAGGATTAGAGTAAACAATGTTTTCGATTGTACCCTCAAGATAAATTTCGCTGTTCATAGTTTTTTCCTTTGTATAAATCTAAACTTCATTATACTACAAATTATCCATGCTTTCAATCTCTATTTTGAAATATATCCAAAAGTTGTTCGGGGGTTATAAAATGTACCATGCCTATGTTTTCGGCGCAGTTTTGACAAAGAAGCTTTGTGTGATAAGGAACCTGTTCAGCGACAACATAAACCTCTCTTTTTCCAAAGGGTTGATATTTTGTCAAAAGCAAGGCGTTGTAAACCTTGTCTGGTAAATCCTGTGGGTTTTTGGCGGTGACAAAGGTTAAAATGTCGTCGCTGCCGTTTTTGCTGCACATAAGTCGGCAAAAAATAAACCACAAAAAATATAAAAGACCTGCGAGAGATAAAATTAAGTATACGGCATAAAAAATTGCTTCTGACATAGTTTTCACCTCAATTTATTTTACGCATTAAAGAGCGATGATGTTCGCATAAATCGGTGAAAAATATAATATACATTTTGTGTATAACAGCAAGCAAGGAGATGTATATCAATGAATTTTAAACCTGAAAAGAAAGCAGTAAACACACTTAAAGAATTTGCCGGCGTAAGCTCACAGCAGAGTATCCCTGTTGAAATCACACTTCCGGATTGGTGCAGCGACATAAAGAAGATTTTAAAATGTACATTTCAGCCCGGTATAACCTCAGTGAGCGTTGCAGGCGAAAGCGTAACGGCAACCGGAGTTGTAGACATAAGACTGATTTATGTCAGCGACAAGGATAAAATTGACTGCTTTGACACACAAAAAGATTTATCGCTGACAGGAAAAATTAATGAGCTTTCCTCAGACGCTACAGTGTGTGTTAAGGCAAAAACAAATTATGTTAACTGCCGAGCAACAAGTCAGCGCAAAGTCAGTGCCGAGGGCAACATAGGTGCTGTGTTTACCGCCTACGCCTGTCAAAAAAAGGAGATACTTTCGTCTCTTGACGGCTGCGGCTTACAACAAAAAAAGAAAGAGATAAGCTATGAGGAGCTTATCTGCATTAAAGAAAAGGTCTTTGATATGGGCGAAACTGTTCAGATACCCCAAGAAAAAGGCAATGTGGGAAAGATACTTCGCTCTAATGCTTATGCGGTACTTGACTCTCAAAAAGCAGTCAGCGATAAGCTGCTTATAAAAGGTCAGCTTTATACACAAGTTCTTTTTTGTGCAGAAGGCGACGACGGTAAAATTTCAAAATTCAACCACGCTATGCCTATCAGTCAGATAATTGATATGCCCGGAGTTGATGAAAACAGCGGTTGCGATATTGAGCTTTCGGTGAGGTGCTTAAGCGTACAGAAAAAAAGCGATTCCTCAGACGGTAGCTTATTAGAAATAGGCGCAAAGGTTGCCGCTAAGGTGAAATGTACCTCGATACAGAAAATAGATGTTCTTGACGATTGCTACAGCACCTCACATGAAATTAAGGCGGACTATGCCGCAGAGGAATTTTTATGCCGTGTGGGAAGTGTAGACCAGCAAAAAACAGTTAAGCAGACTATTGATATTCCTTCAGGTGACATTGTAAGCATAAGCGATATTTGGTGCAGTGAGGTCACTTCTTCCATGAATGGAAAGGATGACAGGGCAAAGGGTGAGTGCAGCCTTAATATTTGTCTTATTTATCTTGATAGTAGCGGTACACCGCAGTACGCAGAGAAAACAATTGATTTTCCCTTTGAAACTAAGCTTAAAGAAAAACATGACAATTTAAAATGCGATATGACTTGTCAGGTTAGAAATATTGATGCTACAATTATGGCAAAGGACAAAATAGAAGTTAAAACCGAAAACGGAATAACGGCGCAGATATATTCCTCAAACACTAAGCGCATACTTAAAAATATTGAAATTATATCCGAAAAGGACAATAAAGATATAGCCGCATTGACACTGTACTTTCCGTCCAAGGATGAAAAGCTTTGGGATATTGCAAGGCGATATAGTACCACAGTGCAGGCTATTAAAAGAGAGAACAATATTGACAAAGACACAATAACACAAGAGGAAATGATTTTGATACCGGCAGGATAAAAATTAAAAGGGTTTCTTTAGACGCTCAGATCAAAGAAACCCTTATTACTCTTTATATTGCATAATATAGAACAAAAATTAAAATCAGAATATGAAGCAAAACTATTGCCGGCAGACCTAACATGAAACGCTTGTGAAGTGTTTTATGATGAATAAGGCGCATAGTGATATATTCGCTTAAAGCGCCGCCTAAAAATCCTAAAACAAAAAGTGTAGCTTCGCTGATTCTGTATTTAACCTTTATTGCCTTGCGCTTATCTATAACAGTGACAATAGAGGCGAAAAGGGAGACAGCGACAAAATATATAATCAAAAAATGAGAAAGCTTCATTATTTTCTGTTAATAGGTGTTAAATCGTTTTCTGTCATTATAACACTTGTACCGCTTGCACGCTCTTTCGCATAATTGGTCGCAACGGAAAAAACTGAGGAGCATAAGGGACAAACCGCAAAGTTGACATTCTTATCTTCTTTTGATATTATGCCCACAAGAGAAACATCAAATGTAGTGAAAAGGCGCATACCCACTGTTTTGCCGCAGTTTGGGCAAATTACCGGGTTTGAAATGCCTTCGTCGTTTGTGTAGGCTCTGTTTATTGTGTTGATTGCCATAATTTACTTCTCCTCATATATAGTACTTATTATATTTTAGTGCCTTTTGTCTTTTATGTCAAGAGCGAAAGGTAAAGAAAGAGGGTGTTTGTTTGTGAAAAAGCTCTTTGTCTTATTTGCAAGCACTTTTTTATGTTTTTGTTTTTGTGGATGTAATCTTTTGACGAGTAGCGACAGCGAAAATCTTGAGTTTAACGAGAATGCTGTTTACGATAGCGATATTATAGACGGCAATAATGACGATTCTTTTATTTTTACCTATTTGAGTTATATGGAAATTGCCGTGACACAGCAAAGAAAAACCGAAAGGGAATATAAAGCATATATAGAATCTCTGTTTAATAACATGAAAAAAATCAATGTCACCGATTGCTTCCTACAGGTGCGACCCTTTGCCGATGCAATGTATGAATCTGAGCTTTTTCCCACAAGCGGGTATTGCAAAAGCGCCAATTTCGACCCGCTAAAGCTTATAATTGATGTCGCTCATAGCTTTGATATAGACATTCATGGATGGATAAATCCTTATCGTTGTGGCAATAATTTTACCTTTTTTGGGTACGGGGAAGAGAGCAACGAAATTATAAAAACGCAGTCGGGTACTTATTTTAATCCCGGAGCTTTAAGTGTGCAAAAGCTTATAATAAGTGGCGTTAAGGAACTTTTGGAAAATTATGATATAAAAGGAATACATATTGACGATTATTTTTATCCTCCCGATGTGTACTCTGCCGATAAAACCGACTTTGATATTTATAAAAAAAGCGGTGGAAAATTAAGCCTTTCTGATTGGAGAAAAGAGAATGTCAATGCCCTTGTTAAAGGCATTTATTTTGCGGTGAAGTCCTATGGTGACGACAAAATATTTTCAATTAGTCCGTCAGGCGACATTGACAAAAACATGAATGAAATTTACGCTGATGTTGAGCTTTGGTGTGGCGAAAACGGTTATTGCGATATAGTTTTGCCCCAGCTTTATTTTGGCTTTGACAATGAGTCTTTGCCTTTTGAGCAGACATTATCAAGGTGGCTGAAAATTACGGATAGGAGCAAGGTGAAAATAGTGCCGGTATTGGCACTGTATAAATCGGGTAATGAGGATGTGTATGCAGGGGAAAGTGGAAAAATGGAATGGATAGATAATAATGATATAATTAAAAGGCAGGTGGAGTGCCTGAGAAAAGAGAAAATCAATTCTTTCGCTCTTTATAGCGGTTCATATATAAATTTTTCTGAAACTTTTTTATCTAAAGAGCTTTATAGCCTTAAAAGTGTGCTATAATAATCTGATAATATACCCTGTGAAATAAAGGAATTGAAATATGAATACTAAAACAAGAAATCTTATAATAGGAATACTGCTTTTTGTTCTAACTGCTGTGGCAGGGCTGACATTTATGCACTTTGCAGGCAGACGACAGATTGAAGATGTTTTTGAAGGCTCAGATATAACTCAAAATGCCGATGAAGCATTGCTCAACAAAGGTAAAGAAAAAGCTCCGCCAGCTAAAAACGCAATATGGCTTAAGGAAAATGGGGATGTTTCTTTCCAAAACAAGGAAAAACTGGAAAATATTGCAAAAAAAATTGACAAGGAAGCTTTTACATATATATTCTTAAGCTTTGAAAATCTCTTGGACAGTGACGGAAAAATAATTGAAGATTCTCTGAAAAAGCTGGAAACAGTGTCGGAGGTTTTGAAAAACAAAGACTTTAAGGTCTATTGTGAGTTGCCTTCTGACTGCCACATAAGCTCTGTCAGCGAGATAATGAAGCACACCGACGGTATGCTAATAGATGCTCAAGATTTAGCTGTGGACAAGCTTAACAACAAATTGCTTAAAATTAAAGCCGTTTGTGTTACCGACCCTAAATATAAGGTCTTCGCAAAAATTGACATAGACACCGATACTGTGAAGTTTAATAAAAAAAGTGTTGACGGAATTTATTTTGATGTAGACGAAAACACCGATGCACAAAAGCTTTCATATTGGGACAAAGTTTTAGATGTGGCAAAAACCAAAATGATTTGCGGTGTTGACCTTGAAAAAATAATGAATAAAGAAAAAAGCCCTGATTCGGCACTTGCGATTGTTTATTCATTGAAAGATTTAAAGAGCCTTTCTGTCAGGTGCTTTAACTCATATAAAGCTGTTATAAAAAACTATCAAAACAGTTTCTCTGCTGTTTATGAATATATAACCGACGGTATAGTGCCGGAGCTTGCTTTTCGCCGGGTTCAAATTACAGGATATAACGGTGAGACTGTTAAGCTGGGTGACTTCAAAAAAGAGATAGAGGTTTACGGCTCGAATATGTTCCCGGTTTATATTGACGGGGAAAAGATTTCTTTAGGCGAAACCGGCAGCAAAAAAATAGAGCTGACTTTAGATGAGAATAAAAACAGCTATATTATTGAGCAATGCTCGAAGAAAATAGAATATAAGGTGGATTACACCTTTGAAGGTGAGCTAATTAACTTTATTTCCCCGTCTGACAGCTTTTATGCTTCACCGAAAGAAAAGATAAAGGTAGTAGTTATAGCTTATTCAAAGGCTGAAATAACAGTTAAAATGGGCGCAAAAAGATATGATGCCAAGCCCGCAAATAGCGACAAGGCTTGCTATACAGCTTTCACTGCCAATATAAAAATGCCCTCGTCCTCAGAAGAAATTGAAGCCTTGGGTCAGATGAAAATTATAGCTTCTTATAATGGTGAGACGGTGCAGACAGACGGCTCAAATGTAGTTGCGGCTGACAACTCGTCTATTCAGGAAAACACACAAAGCACAACCCATGCCTTTGTTGGTAATTATAGCCCCGATTTGCCTGATGACGCTTATAAGTACATTGCACCTGTAACTACTTTGCCACAAACTCAGCCTACAACTCAAAACAGCTATAATCAAAGCTATAATTCATATACAGGAAATCAGATGTGTGTGGTAACATCGCCATATGCCGACACATGGCCTTTAATTGAAAACGACGACACCTATGTGCCACACTATACACCGTTGCCCTATGGCACAATAGACTATGTGACAGGTCAAAGCCAAGCCTATAACGAAGATGACGGGGAGCAGGTTTATTTTTATGAGCTTGCTTCGGGCAGAAAGGTAAAAAAATCCTCAGTTCAGCTTATTGAAAAACAAAATCTCGGTGCCAACGCATTAAGCGTTGTTTCTTCTCAAAGCAGTGGCGGAACGCTGACTATTAAGCTGAAAACAAATTGGAAAGTGCCTTATGATTTTTATTATTCGCCGCAAAGCTATTATTCGGCTTATGGCAAGGCATATAACATTACTTCCTTTACGGCAAGCGCAGTTCAGTTTGTTTTTTACCACACCTCATCGGTAACAGGTAATATTGACTCGTCCGGAAGCGATGTAATTTCTTCCGCAGCCTTCACTCAAAAAAATGACACTGTGGTGCTGACTATGCCACTTCGTGCCACCGGAAAATATTACGGCTGTTCGGCAGAGTATGACGCAAACGGCTATCTTACTATAACTGTGCATAACAGACCGCAAACACTTAAAGGCTCTTTGATTCTTCTTGACCCCGGTCATGGCGGAGACGATCCCGGAGCATTAGGTCTCAGCGGCGGAGTGTATGAGAGCAATGTCAATTATGCACTGGCTTATTACACAAAGCTTGCGCTGGAAAAACGAGGAGCAACGGTTTATTTAACCAGAGGCGGAAATGTCAGCCTTTCTCTTGAAGACAGAAAAGCTATGGCTCGCTCACTTAAGCCTGACTTTTTCCTTTCAATTCACTGTAACGCTTCAACAAACAAAAGCAAAATCGGAACAGCAGTTTATTATTATAAGCCATTCTCTTTCTCTCTGGCTCAAAATATATATAACAACCTGTTGTCCGTGTTTAAAAACAACCTTTATTCGGGTCAGAGCAGTGTTTACGGCAGCCTTGCCGGCGGTACACTTTATTATCCTTTCAGTGTAACGAGACTTGAGGATTGCCCCAGTGTACTCATAGAGACCGGCTTTATAACAAACGATAATGAGTGCATGAAGCTTATCAATTCATCTAATCAACAGCTTTTAGCTGAGGCTATTGCCAAGGGCGTTGAGGGCGCTGTTAGTGCATAAACAAAAGAGCTATCACGCCGGGTATGCCGAATATGCCACTGATAGAAATTGTTATGTAGTTTGCCGCTAAGGCAACACCTGTAATCGGTGTTAGAATATTTACGGCAAAAAGAGCGCCGATGCCTGAAAAAGCCGAAAGAAAAATACTTTTTATAAAGTGTGAGCTTTTGTATGAAACAGCAAGAATTATTATGGCAAAAAAGCATACGGCTAAAAGATAAAATGTAATTGTGCTTGACATAAAAACCACCATTCATTATAATTTATCTGTTAAAATATATAGTTTTGAATTTTGATTTATGATAGGAAGTGTAAATATATGAAAATTTTGAAGCTTACGCCTGCAATTAAAGATAATATTTGGGGCGGAACTCGTCTGTCAAAGGAGTTTGAAATGGTGTCTTTCGCTGACAGACAAGCTGAAGCGTGGGTGCTTTCCTGCCACGCAGACGGAGAGAGTATAATCGAAAACACTGAGTTTAAGGGCAGAACACTCAGCGATGTTCTCGCAAATGAGGGCAAGAATTATTTGGGTACTAACTGCGAAAAGTATGAGTTTTTCCCTCTTCTTATAAAGCTCATTGATGCTAACGATGACCTGTCGATTCAGGTTCACCCCGACGACGAATATGCTATGCGTGTCGAAGGGGAATACGGCAAGACTGAGGCATGGTACATTATGGACTGCGACGAAAACTCTGAGCTTATTTACGGCTTTAAAAAGGATATAACAAAGCAGGAGTTTCGCAAAGCTATTGAGGAGAATACTCTTTCGGAATATGTTAACAGAGTTAAGGTCAAAAAGGGCGATGTTTTCTTTATTGAGGCTGGTACTCTTCACGCAATTTGTAAGGGTATACTTTTAGCTGAGGTTCAGCAAAACTCAAACACAACCTATCGTGTCTATGATTATGGCAGACTTCAAAACGGAAAGCCAAGAGAGCTTCATGTTGAAAAGGCATTAGATGTTACCTCCCTTAAAAAATCCCAAGCTGACGGCAAGCCCATGGGCGAGACTGAAGTATTTGAAGGCTATTGTCAAACTCTTTTAGTTGATTGTGACCTTTTCACAATGAAGCGTCTTGATGTCAGTGAGTCGGCTAAGGTCATATCGGACGAGAAATCCTTCGTCTCTCTTGTGGCTCTTGATGGTAACGGAGTTGTTATCCATGAGGATACCTGCATAACCCTTTATAAGGGCGAGAGTCTTTTTGTACCGGCAGGCTATGGCGAAATTGAAATACTTGGTAGTGTAACAGTGTTAGAGTCAAGAGTAAAATAAGTAAAATTAATGTAGCAGATGCCATAAAAGGTATCTGCTACGTTTTTACAGAATTTATTTTGCTATAAACTTGATTCTTTGTATTATCACCTTGATTATGGGAAGGCTCACAAAGCTTAACATAATGCCCTTGACCACATTGATGATAGTTGCCGTACCGACTGCTGCCCAAAGAGTTGCACTGTCAATAACAGTACCTAAAAAGTATTTGAAAAACAAGGGCGCGATTAAATAGTTAGCACCAAAGCCGACTATAACAATTAAAAGAAACCCTGTAATGGCGGCGAAAAGTATGCCTTTTTTTTCATCACATTTATTTTTAAAATGGCGATAAACTAAGGAAAACGGGACAACAAAGGCACAGCCAACTATGAAATTCATCATGTTGCCAAAGCCCATTTGAGTGCCAAAGCCTTTAACAAGAAGCTCTAAAAGATTTTTAATCAGCTCAATTACTATTCCAGCGCCGGGACCGTAAATTATAGCACCGAAAAGGGCTGGTATGTCACTTAAATCCATTTTAAGATGAGCTGCCGCAGGAATTGGCGCAACGGGAAACTCAAGCAGCATTAAAGCAAAGGCAACAGCGCCGAGCATTGCCGTAACGCACAACACAATAAGTGAATCATTTTTTGACTTTTTCATAAAATTACTCTCCTTTTTCAGGACATAAAAAGACCCATGGCAAAACACCACGGGCAAAATACTTGAATTTAGTATTCCTTCTTCTTTCGTCCGGACTATACCGTCGGCTTCGGAATTACACCGA
>CAYWKY010000038.1:0-12994 GCA_964458915.1 uncultured Faecalibacterium sp. | reverse complement strand
TGCTATAATAATACAACACAAGATAGCTAAGTGTTAATATAACAAATGCAATAAAATTAATGTAAGGGAGCAATAAAATGATATCTGTTGTTATAGCTGTTTATAAGGGTGATAAATTTATAGAAGAACAGATATTGTCTATTCTTCCTCAACTTAAAAATGAAGATGAGATAATTGTTTCTGATGATAAGCCGGGTGGTACCACAGAAAGAATAGTTAAACGAATAGCCGCCGAGGACAGCAGAGTTATTTGGGTCGAGGGCAAAAATAAGGGCAATGGGGCTAATATTGTTAACGCATTGCGATATTGCAAGGGCGACAAAATTTATTTTTCTCAGCATAAGGATGTTTGGTTGCCGGACAAGGTTAAAAGAGTTGAGGAAGCTTTTGAGTCCGGGGCGGATTTAGTGCTTCATAACGCATATATAGCTGACGAATATCTAAACATAACCGACTATTCGCTTTTTGATAAGGCTTCAGTCACAAAACTTAAATTAGGCAATATTAATAGAAACTCATATTTCCTCTCTTGCATTGCTATAAGACGAAAAATGCTGAAAAAAATTATGCCTATACCACGAAGTGTACCGTCTGTCGGTCAGTGGATAGGTTTGCTTTGCTCTGTTTATGGCAAGGTTAAGCTGGTTGATATTCCGCTGATTTATTATCGCCTTGGCAAGAAGCGTAGAGACAGCTTTAAAAATGAAATGAAAATTGACCGCCGAGGTAAAAGAATACTTTTATCTAAGCTTTATAAACGAATAATTTTAGGCAACTAAATTATTTAGATTGTTTTTTTATATCTATAAAGGGGACAGGTGGTGTCCCCTGTGGTTTCCGGCGAGGGCAAAGCCCGGTAAAAATGTAAAAGAGCAGAATAAACTAAAAATCAAAAGGAGCTGTAAACTTCACCGTTTTACAGCTCCTTAATTTGTTTTACATGTTTTCTTCCAACATACCCTTTACAATCTCTTCCCATGTTTCAAATGAGCGTGAGCCGATATAGCTCTCACCTATAACATTGCCGTTTTCGTCAACGAAAAATGTTTCGGGTACTGAGTAAACCTCACTGAGCTTAATCGTGTTAAGAGATTCACTGGGCAAAAGATTTGTGTAAGTTACACCTGTGCTCTTAATAATATCTAAAGCGTTGTTTAACAGCATCTCATCATAAATGCCCTCACTGTCATTGCTAATGTCGCTGACAATGCCGATAACCTGAAGACCCTCGTCGGCATATTCTTGGCTGAGCTTTTCAATGTCGGGCATTTCATTTATGCAAGGACCGCAAAATGTTGCCCAGATATTAACCATTGTCAGCTTTTTGCCTTTAAAAATATCGCTGCTGATTTTTTTGCCTGAAAGGTCAATTGCTGTAAATTCTTCAAATGAGCCGACTTTTACATTGTCTACGCTCTCCTCAGGTACCTTAAGTGATGTGGAAGGTTCATTGTCGCCGGTACCGCCGCAAGCGGCAAAGCAGGTGAGAACAAGACATAATATTAAAAATATTGCGGATAATTTTTTCATAAGGCTACACCTCAATTATTTTTCTTTTTTTAAGCCGGATACAAGCTTTTTAAAGCCACCTTTTGTACCGTTACACATATCCAAAATACCGTCAACGCTCTTTTGTGAAATCAAACCGCCTGTTGAGGCACTGAATGAACGAAGGGGCATATCCTTAACGGATTCTGTTATCATTTCAGGGTTTTCTGCGCTGAGAGCAACTATTTTAGCGCCGTTTTTCAGCGTACCGTAAAGGAACTTGCCGAAAGGACTGACAGCAACTTGTGCCACTGAGCAGTTAATAGTCAGCTCACCCTTTTTAAATTTGCTGTTGTCAGGCAATTCTCTGCCGAGTACAGCACAGAACTGCTTTTCGGGGATAGTTGCCATTGAGTCAACAGTGTAGTAAATAGGTGCAGACTTTCTATAGTCGGGTACCTGAACATCAGCTCTTGCAGACTCAACATGAACTGCCTCGTAAAGACGGCTGTCTCTTGAGGAAGCGGAAACGATAATTTTGTATGTGCCGCTTTCTGTATGCCAATCATTAATATTGACATTGTAGTAGCTGAATGCTCTGTCATCAAGGGTAATTGAAACCTGCTTTTCTTCGCCCGGCTCAAGATAAACTTTTTTAAAGCCCTTAAGCTCTCTGTCAGCTTTATAAATTTTGCTTTCCGGTGGGCAAACATAAACCTGAGCTACTTCTGCACCGGCTCTGTCGCCAACATTTTTAAGCTTAAAGGATACGGTGAGGGCTTCACCCTCCTTGATGCTTTTATTTGAAAGCTCAATATCCTTATATTCAAATTTAGTGTATGAAAGTCCATGACCGAAGGGGTACTGAACAGCTTTTTTAGCCTTGTCGAAGAAACGGTAGCCCACGAAAATACTCTCTCTGTATTCAACTGTTCTCGGTCCCATGGGGAAGTATTTTGAAACGACATTATCTTCGTTGTTAAACGGATAGGTCTCTGCCAATTTACCGCTGGGGTTAACCTTGCCGTAAATCAGATCATAGGCTGCTTCTCCGCCTGCCTGACCGCCGAGGTACAGGTTAAGAATTGCTTTAACCTTGCACTCCCATGAGTCAATTTTAATCGGTGAGCCGCCTGAAAGAACAACAATAATGTTGTCGTTGACCTTTGAAAGCTCGTCAACAAGAATATTATGGCTCTTTGGAATGTTCATATGCTTTCTGTCGAAACCTTCGCTTTCAAAAGCGTCAGTAAGGCCGATGAAAACAAGAACAGCGTCCTTGCCTTTGGCAACATTGACAGCCTCGTCAATAAGCTTTTTGCTATAGCCGTCACCTTTAAGTGTGTAGCCGGGAGCATATGCGAAGGATTGGCCCTCGTTTCTCATAGCCTCAGTGAAAGAGACTGTTTTATATGCATTAATGTGGCTTGAGCCAGCACCCTGATAGCGAAGCTTTTTAGCTAATGTGCCAATAACAGCAACTCTCTGCTTAGAGCTTAAGGGCAGGGCATTGTCGTTGTTTTTAAGAAGTACAGCTGAATTTGCGGCTGCTTTTCTTGTAAGAGCATGGTGCTTTTCAAAATCAGGCTTATAGCCTTTGCCCTCGTTATCTTTAGCTTCAAAGGCAAACTTAATCATGCGAAGAGCCACTTTATCAAGCTCCTCTTCTTTAAGAGTACCGTTTTTAACAGCTTCAATAATGTGCTTATCGTTCATGCCGTTATTGCCGGGCATTTCAAGGTCAAGACCTGCTTTTATGCCTGCAATTCTGTCGTTGACTGCGCCCCAGTCAGATATAACGATTCCCTTAAAGCCCCACTCACCTCTGAGAATATCGTTTATCATTCTCTTGCTCTCGCCAACATAGGTACCGCCGAGCTTATTGTAGCTTGACATAACTGTGGTGGGCTGCTCATTTTTAACTATGTATTCAAAGGGTGAGAGATAAATTTCACGAAGGGCTCTTTCGTCAACAATAGTGTCGATACACATTCTAATATGCTCCTGATTGTTGGCGCAAAAATGCTTAAGGCTGACACCGACACCTTCTTTTTGAACACCGTGAACAAATGCTGCACCCATTCTGCCGGCATGGTATGGATCTTCGGATATATACTCGAAGTTTCTTCCGCAAAGGGGACTTCTTTTTATGTTTACACCGGGGCCAAGGACTGTTGTAACCTGATAAGCCTTACATTCGTCCGCTAAAGCTGAACCTATTTCTTCTAAAAGTGAAGGGTCCCATGAGCTGGCTGTTGTAACAGCAGTGGGGAAACAGGTTGCAATTTCAGATTTTTGCATAATATTTGTGCCTGCGGTTTGCATTTCTTTTCTAAGACCGTTAGGACCGTCGCTCATCCAAACGGAGGGGATACCTAAGCGATCAATGGGCTTTGTTTTCCAAAAAGTAAGACCTGAACAAAGGGAGGCTTTTTCTTCTAAGGTCAGCTGTTCAAGGATTTCTTGATAATTTCTTTCTGCCATGATTAGTTCTCCTTACGATTTTATCTTTTCCAATATCCTACCAAAAAAATGGAAAAGTTTCAATAGAAAATGGGTAAAATCAGACGAAAAATGTGCAAATAATGATTATATGTGTTAAATTAAGATGTAAAGGAAATTTTTAAGTAGCTTTTATTGACAAATTGCTTTAGGTAGAATATCATTACTGTGTATAAGTTTGAATATTAGAGAGGTTAAATATGGAATTAATAACATCAATTTCAAGAATAGTTTTGCCGCTCATTACGGCTGTGCTACTCATAAAGTGCATATTGACCTTATGGTTAGGTCATCCCAAGGAGAAAACCTACGGCTATATAACAGATATGCTCAGCGGTGAAAGACACGCTCTTAATATGTGGGAAACCTCAATAGGTAGAAGCGCATCTTGCGATATAACTCTCAGCTATGACAGTGTTTCCCGTGTTCAGGCGGTTATAACAAGGCGAATTGACGGCTGGTATATTTACGACACCCTTTCAAAATCAGGTAACAAAGTCGGTGGCGAAAAAATAGCTAAAAAACAGACAATTGAAAACGGCGATATTATCACTATGGGTAAGGTGCGTTTTCGTTTTGAAATTGCCGATGATCCGGTTATTAGAGTTGGCAAGAACAAGAAAAAAGGCTCTAAAAACGGCTCTCGTGCCTCTTCTAACGGTACGCAGGCAAGACCGAAGACAGCTTATACTCAAGCTCCTGCCACGGGGCAAAGAGCAAAACGTCCGGACACCTACACTCTTGAAACACCCAAGACACCTCATAGGCAGCTCAGGCGAATAACTCAAAACTGCCTTATAAATAAAGACACCGGCGAGATATTTATTCTTTGCGGCAATGAGGTTAAAATCGGTACATCAAGGCGTTGTGACATTAAGCTCACAAGCAGAAATGCCGCAAAGCTTCATGCTGTCGCAGTGCTTTATGAGGACGGCTGGGCAATTGAGGATGCCGGTACGGGAAAGACGCTTTTAAACGGCAAACGAGTAACCTCACCTCAGCTTCTTTTTGACGGTGATATTATTTCTCTTGCCGATGAAAGACTATATTTCACCGTTAAAACTAAAACAGTATCTTAAAGGAGGGATATTACTTGCAAAACGCTAACATAAGAAAAAATATAAGCCGTGGCGATAAGGTCAGGCGAAAATATAAATATGTTGACAGAAGCTTTATTTTGTTCCTGCTCACATCCTTTCAGGTCATATCCTTCACTCCCGTTATTTTTGGCGGAGAAAAAATAAATTACACTGTTGCCGGCTTGATTTTAATATACATACTTTTTGAGTGGCTATATGTGGGATTTATGAGAGCTGTGGTTAAGAAGGTCAATTTTGAGCTGGAATTTATTGCTTTCTTTTTAAGCGGCTTAGGTCTTTGTCTTCAGGCGAGTGTTGCTCCAAACGGTATGGTAAAACAGCTTGTAACCGTTATAGTCGGTGTTTTGGTATATGATATTCTATTGTGGTTTATTATGGACGTTAAAAGAGTTATGTTTATAAGAACCCCTCTGGCTATTTTTGCTCTTGTTTTTCTCGCCGGTTCATTTTTATATATTAGATCTTTTGTCGGTGATATAAACGGTGCATATAACTGGCTTGTTTTTAAAGGCTTTTCAGTTCAGCCGTCAGAGTTTGTTAAAATTGCCTTTGTTTTTGTTGGTGCGGCAACTCTTGATAAGCTTGTTACAGCCAAAAATATCTATATGTATGTTCTGTTCTCAATGGGCTGTATAGGTGTGCTTTTCCTTATGAAGGACTTCGGCACAGCGCTGATTTTCTTTTTCACATTCATCGTTATTTCCTTTATGCGTTCAGGTGATTTGAGAACGATTATATTTATTTGTGCTGCGGCGCTTATCGGTGCAGTGCTTATAATTTATTTCAGACCTCATGTTGCCGCCCGTTTTGCCGCCTACAGACATGTTTGGGACGATATTTACGGCAAAGGCTATCAGCAAACGAGAGTGTTGATTTACGCTGCCTCAGGCGGTCTATTCGGCTTAGGTGTTGGCAACGGCTCACTTCGTAATGTATATGCTGCCACAACTGACCTTGTTTTCGGCTTGATGTGCGAGGAAATGGGTATGTTTATTGCTTTTATGGTTGTGCTTGCCTTCGCTTTTATTGCGATTTATGCGGTTATCAGTTCAAAAAGCGCACCCTCAACCTTTTATTCAATAGCCGCTTGCTCCGCTTCGGCAATGCTGCTTTTCCAAATTTGCCTTAATATTTTCGGCATAACGGATTTGCTCCCCTTAACAGGTGTAACCTTGCCCTTTATAAGTCAGGGTGGTTCAAGTATGATATGCTCATGGGCGCTGTTTGCCTTTATTAAATCCGCAGACATAAGAGCGTACCCCACACTTTATAAAACTTAAGCTGAATTTTGAGGTGGTAAAATGAGAAACACAACAAAAAGAACTTATATAATAATTTTTCTTATTCTTGCCTTTTTTGTCGGACTTGGAATAATGCTCTATTCCTTTATTGCGAATGGCGGTACTTGGGCATCTAACAGAGCCAACGCTCACATTTATAAAAACGGTGAGCTGACTGTTGCCGGCACTATTTACGACAGCGACGGCGAAATTCTCGTCTCAACAGAAAATGGCAAAAGAAAATATAACAGCAACTACAACAAAAGAGTTTCAACTTTGCACGTTGTCGGTGATTCGGCAGGGTACATCGCCACAGGTGTTCAGACTCTCTATCGCTCAAATTTAATAGGCTATAACTTTATTGACGGCATATATAAAACAATTTCAAGCGATGAGGGCGTTGACCTTAGGCTGACTATAGATGCCGATGTTTGCGCTGAGGCTTATTCCGCCATGGCAGGCAAAAAAGGTACGGTTGTAGTATATAATTATGAAACAGGCGAGACAATATGCATGGTATCTGCGCCTACATATGACCCTAACAATAAGCCTTCGGATATTAACACAAATACTTCCGGCAAATATGACGGCATATATATGAACAGAGCCATATCCGGTGTTTTCACTCCCGGTTCAACCTTTAAAATTGTTACGGCCATATGTGCTATAGAAAATATACCCGATATTTATTCGAAAAAATTTAAGTGTACGGGCAAGAAAAAAATTGGCAGCGGTGACGTTATTTGCAACGGTGTTCACGGTACTCTAAGCTTTGAAAGAGCGTTAAACGTCTCCTGTAACAGTGTTTTCGCTGAGCTGGCGAATGAGGTTGGTAAGGATAAGCTAACAGAAACTGTCAGAGCCTTAGGCTTTGGAAAAAGCGTTAAAATCAGCAAGGCTAAAACTGTCAGAAGTACCTTCGATGTGTCAAACAGCACTAAGCTTGATTTAGGTTGGGCAGGTATCGGACAGTACACCACACTTGTTAACCCTTGTCAGATGCTCATGCTTATGGGCGCAATTGCTAACGATGGTGTGGCTATGACACCATATATTGTAGAGGAGTCTTCGGAAATAGTTGACAGCAAAAATAAAGTCAACACTAATATTGACCTTAATCAGGACACTGCCTCAAAGGTTAAGAAGCTTCTTCGCTCAAATGTTATGAACTATTATAACGACAACAAGTTCCCGAATCTTGAAATGTGCGGAAAGACAGGCTCAGCAGAGGTTTCTAACGGCAAGAGCCACGCTTGGTTTGTTGGCTTTAGCCAAAAGAAAAACTTCCCATACGCTATAGTTGTCTGCCTCGAAAACGGTGGTATAGGCTATAACGATGCCATACCTGTTGCAAACAAGGTTATGCAAAAGGTATTAAAGGAGGTTGCTTGATTAAGATTGACTTTTTCTGGCAACTATGTTAAAGTAAGCAAATCGCTATTAGCGATAAAATATATTAATCAATGGAGGAAATAAAATATGGATCTCAAAGGTACAAAAACAGAACAAAATCTTCTTGAAGCATTTGCAGGTGAAAGTCAGGCAAGAAACAAGTATACCTATTTCGCTTCAAAGGCAAAGAAAGAGGGCTATCAGCAAATAGCCGCTATTTTTGAGCAGACAGCAAACAACGAAAAGGAACACGCTAAAATGTGGTTCAAGCTTCTCGGTGGTCTCGGTGACACAGCGCAGAATCTTGCAGACGCAGCGGCAGGCGAAAACTACGAGTGGACTGATATGTATGACCGCATGGCTAAGGAGGCAGAGGAAGAGGGCTTCCACGATATAGCTGAGAAATTCAGAATGGTTGGCGAAATTGAAAAGAGCCACGAGGAAAGATACCGTGCCCTTCTTAATAATGTTGAAATGCAAGCTGTTTTTGAAAAGAGCGAAGAGACTATGTGGGAATGCCGCAACTGCGGACACCTTGTAATGGGCAAGAAAGCACCGGAGGTTTGCCCGGTTTGCGCTCATCCCCAAAGCTATTTTGAGGTTAGAAAAGAGAATTATTGATTGAGTGATCATAGGACGGATAATTTGTGCTGTGCAAGACAAAATCACCTGTCCCTGTGTGCTATTTAGAAACTCAATAAAAAAGAAGTAGGTCTATTCATAATGTGAACGGACCTACTTTATTATTTACTTCTTCGCTTCAAGTCGATAAATCGGTTGACCTAAATCGGAAAATCTCTTTTCGTACTCTGTAACAATATTGCCCTCAAAGCCACTATTGTGTAAATCTAAAGACACATTCTCGATTTTATATCCGGCAGCAGAAAACTCTTCAATTGAAAACTCAAAGAAATGCATATTATCTGTCTTTTGGTGAATTTCACCGCCGTCCTTTAAAAGACGACTGTAAATAGCAAGGAAATTTCTGTGAGTCAGGCGGTGTTTTGCGTACCTCTCTTTAGGAAAGGGACAGGAAAAGTTGAGATAAATAAGCTCAAGACTTTTTTCGGGAATATATTTTGGCAAATATTCCGCACTGCCACAAACAAAACGCACATTGCTAAGGCCGATGCTTTGCGCTTTTTCGGCGGCGCTGACAATAACATTTTTCACCTTTTCAACGGCAATAAAGTTAATGTTAGGGTACCTTTGAGCAAGCTCAAAAATAAATTGTCCCTTGCCACAGCCGATTTCCATTCTAACAGGATTATCGTTGCCGAAAAGCTCATTGTAATTAAAAAGTTCCTTTTCAATTATAGCCTTGTTAAAATCCTTTTCTTCGCTTTTTATTTCAAAAATATACTCGCTGACAGCGTCAATACGCTGGTCGAGATATTTCTTCTTTCTCATTCTCATTGGCTGACCTTCTTATTCGTTTCTCATTTTACCGCTTTCAATAAGGGCAAAAATCTTTTCAAGCTCACCCTCAACAAAATCATTTTTCTTAAGCTTGGGATAAATTACTCTGCCCTGAGTTACAACGGCAAAGGGGTCTTTCATAGCTTTAAGGTTGTCGAGAGGATTTGCAGGCAGAATCATCATATCTGCACATTTGCCGATTTCCAGTGAGCCGGTAATATCGTCGATGCCAAGAATTTTTGCCGCTGAAAGAGTGGCGGTGTAAATTGCCTTAGCTGTGGAAACATTCATATACTTGCTGAAAAGCCAAACCTCACGCCACATGTTGTATTGCGCCGCAAAGGGGCAGGAAGCATCAGTACCAAGACCGACAAGAATGTCGCTTGACATAGCCTTTGTGCAACCCTTTTCCATGCCTTTGGCAACAATTCCGCTGTTATAAACGCACATTTCGTTAAGCTTTGTAACCTCAGGCGAAATAAGATTGAGAGCCACAGCCGGGGAGAAAGTGGCAACAACTGCGCCATTTCTGTCTCTGAGCATTTGAGCGCACTCATCGCTGAAATCGCCACCGTGCTCAAGAGTGTCAACGCCACCTCTTATAGCTACGTCCATACCGTCGTCGCTTTCTGTGTGTGAAGCAACCTTCATGCCAAGCTCATGAGCCTTGTCGCAAACTGCCTTTGTCTGCTCATAGTTCATTTTAACTTCACCCGGTGAGCCTTTTTCTTTTGCGTCCATAACACCGCCTGTAACGCAAATTTTAATATAGTCGGCACCCTCGATATGTCTTTGCTCAACTAATCTTTTAAAGTCCTTAGGTTCAACAGCTGTGTCGGCAAAGGTACCGTCACCGTGACCTGTAGGCACAGTAATTGCGGGACCGGGGCAGAACATACGAGGTCCTTCCACCTTACCCTCTTTGATTTTATCACGAAGTCTGTAGTCAGAACCGCTGAAATCACCGCTGGTACGAAGTGTAGTAACACCGCTGTAAAGCTCTGCCTTAGCCGCAGAAGCCACAAGCACGTCAAGGATTTTTTCGCCAACAGGTGATTTTGCCACCTTGACAACCGCCTTTTGCAAACTGCCTCCGCCAAGAACGGAGCTGGGCTTGCCGGTACCAAAAAGGTGAGCGTGTAAATTAATAAGACCGGGCATAATATATTTGCCATCGCAGTTAATTATTTCTGCGCCGTTTGTGTCAATATCGCCTATAGCAATGATTTTGTCGTCTTCGGTTAAAATGTCAGCTTTAAGGGCAACTGAGTTTTCTTCGCCGCTGATAACATAACCGCCTACAAAGGCTTTTTTCATAGTCATTCTCCTCACATTGTATATTTTTTTCTATTATAATACAGGTCGGGCAGTTTGTCAAAAGTTTTCCTTTTAAACTGCCGTTCAAAATAGCCAAAAATTGACAATGCGATTTGTGTAATAAACCTAATTTTCCATTAGAAAGCTTAGAGTTATTGACATTCTGTGGCTTTAAATTGTATAATTATCATTACAGTAGGTACTAAAAAAAGTACCAATAAAAACGCAAGGAGAATCACAACTATGAAAAAATTCAAAAAAGTATTGTGTCTCGTTTTGTGTCTTCTTATGGTAATGTCAACAGTTGTTTTCGCCGGTGCTGAAAACACACCTGCCACACAGGAGGTTACAGGCTTTACACAGGAAGATATGCTTAAAACAAAAGGCACAAAAATCGTCAACCAAAAGGGTGAGCAGGTTCATCTCAAGGGTGTCAACTTAGGCGGTTGGCTCATTTTTGAGGACTGGCTTTGCCCCTATGAAGAAGTGTCGGATCACTATGAGCTTATTGAAACTCTTATTGACCGCTTCGGCACACAGAAAGCTTATGAGCTTCTCGATACATACTATGACAACTGGATAACAGAGTATGATTTAGACGAAATCAAGGCTATGGGCTTTAACTGTGTTCGTGTACCCTTCTGGTATCGCAACTTCTACTACGGTGACACTAAGGACACAAAAATCCTTGATAAGGATGGCAATTGGGATTTTTCAAGACTCGAATGGGTAGTTGAAGAATGTTCAAAGAGAGAGATTTATGTTGTTCTTGATATGCACGGCGCACCGGGCTTCCAGAGTGACGCACCTCACAACGGCAAAAAGGGCAGCTGCGGACTTTATGATGACACTGCCGAAGGCGAATACTACCGTGAGATGACAGATGAGCTTTGGAGTGCAATTGCTACTAAGTTCTGTGGCAATCCTGCTGTTGCAATGTATGACCTTCTCAACGAGCCTATGTGCGATGTTGAAACAACAGAGATAACAAGAAGAATCAACAACGAGTCCATTTACACAAGACTTTACAACACTATTCGTAAGGTTGACAGCGACCATATTATTACAATGGAAGCTATTTGGACTGCTCTTGCACTTCCTCACCCCGAAATAAAGGGCTGGAAGAATGTTGTTTATCAGGTCCACTTCTATCAGAACAGTGACTTCATCTTCACTCTTTTCTGTCTTTTAACTAAGATTTATTTCCCTACAGTTCCTATGATGATGGGTGAGTTTTATCCCCATCAAAAGACAACTTGGTCAAACTGCTTTAAGACAATGAATAAGCTTAACTACAACTGGTTCCTGTGGACTTATAAAGCTACAGGTCACGGTATGTGGAGCAGCGATTGGTGTCTCAAGGGCGCAAAGGACGGCTTCTGGAGGGCTAAGATTAAAACAGGTACTTATGAGGAAATTATGGAAGCGTGGAGCGCCGAAAGACTCGGCACAGCAACAGGCTTCCAAGACACAGGCCATTATGCAAATGATGTTGCAGCTTATATGTAAGTAAAATTAAAATCCTTCGTGCGCGAGAGCATACGAAGGATTTTTTATATTTGAGGGAGTTAAGAATTTAAAATATTCCTTTATTATATTTGAACTGACCATAGAGCATAAAGATTAAGCCTACAATAAAGCAGGGTATAATAAAGGGAAGAATTTCATCTTTCAAAAAAGCTGAGACAATTAAAGACAGACCCATAATCAGTGTACCTGTACCTACAGCTTTGCCGTATTTTGGAACATCTTCCTCTTGAACTCTTTGTCGGTTATAAAAATGTATGGTGGTGATATTTCCCTTAATATTTATTATTCCTAAGGCGGAAATAACCAGACCTAAAGTTAGAAACGAAAAATTACACATGGTTTTGCCTCTCGAAAATGAAGTGGTTTTAGAGTTTACACAATAAGCTCATTCAGGTATATACATGGGATAGGTTGTTTTATCTTCCTCGGTAATTTCCCTTAATACTTTACATGGAACACCAACAGCAACTACGTTGCTTGGTATTGATTTTGTAACAACACTTCCTGCGCCTATAACTGTATTATCACCAATTTCCACTCCTGCAAGGATTGTAGAACCGGCTCCAATCCAAACATTATTTCCCACAGTAATTGGTTTTGCAATCTCTATACCGGATTTTCGCATTTCAGGGTCAATGGCGTGCTCTGCAGTGGTAAAACAGCAATTGGGTGCAACAAAAACATTATCACCAAATGTTACTTTCGCTCCGTCGGTAACTATTAAGCCGTGATTAGAATAGAAGCAATCGCCTACAGTTATGTTATAACCGTAATCGCACCAGAACGGAGGGGTGATGTATATATCTTTACCCATTCCACCCAACAACTGCTTTAAAATTTCAAGTTGGGCAGCTCTATCATTTGGGCATAGTTGATTATACTTATAGCATTTTTCTTTACCTTTGCGTATTTCTTCTTCATATGCAGGATTATAGCAACCCTGAAAGAAGCAATTTATTGGTACTA
>CAYWKY010000037.1:0-13031 GCA_964458915.1 uncultured Faecalibacterium sp. | reverse complement strand
GCTGGTGTGGCGAAATCGGCAGACGCAAGGGACTTAAAATCCCTCGGTGGCAACACCGTACCGGTTCAAGTCCGGTCACCAGCACCAAAACACCCTTTTGTCTAATAGGCAAGAGGGTGTTTTTCGTTATTTGCTAATAGTTAGATTATATCGCCAAAATCTTTACTTAATCTTAACTCTTATAATATTGTGTTTATTGCAGCTTTTAATGTATAATAATCTCACGAAATATCGATAAGGCGAGCTTAGAAAAAATTCAGAAAACATTGTAAAATAAAAGTGCTACGCTATGAGTACCATATATTTGGTTTTATGCGAATATTTTATATTTCAATAAGAGGTTCTATTATGAAAAAGATTTTGGTTATTGAAGATGATATCTATATCGGAAATATGGTTGAAGATGCTT
Source organism: uncultured Faecalibacterium sp. (assembly GCA_964458915.1). Classification (GTDB taxonomy): domain Bacteria; phylum Bacillota; class Clostridia; order Oscillospirales; family Acutalibacteraceae; genus UBA6857. The sequence goes on along the minus strand of CAYWKY010000037.1, from coordinate 12,622 downwards.
TAAGAAAAAACGGCTATGGTGTGTTAAGAGCATATTCCGGTACTGAAGCTATTTTAGTGCTTAAATCTTCTGCTGTGGACTTGATTTTGCTTGATCTCATGCTTCCGGGACTTACAGGTGAAGAATTATTACCCAAAATTAAAAAATTACCTGTAATAGTAGTAAGCGCAAAAACTGATGTTATAGATAAAGTTGAGTTGCTTTCGCAAGGTGCCGTGGATTATATAACTAAACCTTTTGATATAAGAGAGTTGCTTGCAAGAATAGAAGTTCAACTTCGTAATCCGATGGCAAAAAATAGGAGTATAGCTTATAAAAATATCACAATGAATACGGCAGCTCATTCTGTTTGCATTGATGGTACTAATGTGAGGCTCACAAAAACTGAGTACGCAATATTAAAGCAACTGATGATAAATCCTACACAGGTCATTACAAAATCTCATCTTCTCAATCTCATAAGTTTTGATACACCTGATTGTACTGAAAGCTCTCTTAAGGTACACATAAGCAATTTGAGAAAAAAACTCAGCGATGTTTCAGGGGACGATTATATTGAGGCTGTATGGGGTATTGGTTTTAAAATGAAATAAATCTTTACCACATCTTAACATTTTCCATTACCATTTTCTTAACTGTTGTGGTTTAGGATATAGTTATCTTGTTAAGGAGGTTGAAAATATGGAGTTTGTTCTTCAAACTAAAAATGCTATTGTCAATATTTCTCATGATTTAAGAACACCACTAACTGCGATTTGTGGATACCTTGAGCTTCTTGAGGAAACAGAAAACCCCAATGAAGCAAAAAAATATTTAGCTATTATTAAAAACAGAACTAAAACCTTAAAACAACTTGTTGATGAACTATTTAACTATTCTGTTGTTACTTCACAGGAAGAAAAGCTGAACTTAGAGAAAGTATCTTTAAACAGTGCATTAGAAGAAAGTATTGCGGAATATTATGTCGCTTTACAAAAAAGAGGTATTACGCCGGAATTTAAAATAACAAATAAAAGAATTGAGAGAATTCTTGACAAAACTGCACTTTCAAGAATCCTTTTAAATATACTGAGTAATGCAGTTAAATACAGTGATGGCGATTTACAAATAGAGTTGAATGACTCAGGTGTAATTTCTTTTTCCAATACTGCTTCAAGTCTTGATGAAACACAAGTAAAAAAGCTATTTAACCGATTTTATACTGTTGAAAACGCAAGAACATCAACAGGGCTTGGACTTTCAATAGCAAGAACGCTTGTAGAAAGAATGAATGGAGAAATTTCAGCTACATATTCTAATTCCAAACTTGCTATATCTATAGATTTCAATTGAATTGTTTTTTGAAAAAATTAGGACGGCTAATTTTTTCAAAAAGATATAAACTAAAAAGCACGCTATGGGGTGCGGTCCAATAAAATAGTATAATATTATTTTCGGGAAGGCGGCATGATTACTTATGCCGCCTTCCCGTTCATAACGTCATAGATTACTGTCTTATTGAAAACTACCTTGTAGCGTGCTTTTTTCTCGTGCTTACCGGATTATATTGCCATAACCCTTATAACATTCTCCGTGTCGGCAATAGCTTTAAGCGCTGTTTCGCTGACACTACTTGATATGTCAATTATTGTGCAAGCATAGTCGCCTTTCGATCGGTTTGCTAAATGCTCAATATTGATTCTTTCGTTAGAAATTTTTCCTGTTATTGTGCTTAACATATTGGGTATATTTTTATGCAAAACCACAAGTCTGAAGTCTGTAGTTCTCTCCATTGAAATATCAGGGTAGTTTACACTGTTTTTAATGTTGCCGTTTAAAAGGAAGTCGCTTAATTCCTTCGCCGCCATAACAGCGCAGTTTTCTTCACTTTCCGCTGTCGATGCGCCTAAGTGAGGTATCCCTATTATTCCGTCAATGTTAATTGTTTCCTCTGTTGGAAAATCAGTAACATAACAGCTAATTTTACCCTCTTTTATTCCTTTCTTTATATCCTCAATATTTACAAGCTCAGCTCTGGAAAGATTTATTATTTTTACACCGTCTTTCATTTTAGAAATAGCTTTCCAATTAATTATTTCACTTGTTTCCGGTGTTGAAGGTATATGCAATGTAATATAATCGGCTTTAGAATAAATCTCATCATAGCTTGACGCTTTTTCAACATAGTGAGATAAATGCCACGCAGCGTCAACAGTTATAAATTTATCTAAGCCTATAACTTTCATTCCGAGGTTTTGAGCCGCATTTGCAACAAGTCCTCCAATAGCACCAAGGCCGATAACACCCAAGGTTTTGCCCATAATTTCACAGCCTGAAAAAGTGCCCTTACCCTTTTCAACCTGTTTAGCGGTACCTTTTTCAAGAGCCTTTGCCCAATTAACACCATCTATTATTTTTCTCGACGCTAAAAGCAGTGAAGCAATAGTTAGCTCTTTAACTGCGTTTGCGTTTGCACCGGGTGTATTAAAAACTACTATTCCCTTTTCGGCACACTTTTCTTTCGGTATATTATTCACCCCTGCACCGCAACGCACAATAGCTTTTAAATTATTTGGAAACTCTATGTCATGAAGCGAAGCCGAGCGTACCATTATGCCGTCAGGGTTATCAGTGTGGTCACTTATGTTAAATCTGCTTTTATCTAAGCTCTCAAGGCCGATTTGAGCGATTTTATTTATTGTTTTGATAGTTTTCACCATAAGCTATACCTCCGCCTTATTTTTGATTTTTTAAGGCGAAATCCGCCATGAACTCTTTTAGAGCTACAACTCCATCATAAGGCATTGCGTTATAAATTGATGCTCTCATGCCGCCGACACTTCTGTGACCTTTAAGGTTTACAAGACCCTTTTCAGTAGCTTCTGAAATAAACTTTTTATCGAGATTTTCTATTCCCGTTTTGAATGTTATATTCATCATTGAACGAGAATCTTTATGGGCACAGGGGATATAAAAGCTTTGTGAGTCCAGATAATCATATAGCACTTTCGCTTTATTTTCGTTAAGTTTTTTCATTTCATTAAGTCCACCAAGCTCTTTGAGCCACTCATAAACAAGTTTCGCCATATATATGCAATAGCATGGGGGTGTGTTATACATTGAGTCAGATTGCGCCATTAGCTTATAATCTAACATGGCGGGGGTACCGTCTAAAGCTTTTCCAATAAGGTCTTCGCGTACAATAACGACAGTCAAACCAGCGGGAGCCATATTTTTTTGTGCACCGGCATAAATTAACCCGAACTTCTTCACATCTATCGGTTCAGAAAGTATACAAGACGACATATCGGCAACAAGAGGAATAGCACCCGTGTCGGGTACATAAGGAAATTTTGTGCCGTAAATAGTGTTGTTAAAGCACATATGAACATAGTCAGCGTCTTTTCTAAAGCTTTCTGCCCTTGTCTTTGGTACGCGACAAAAGTTATCCTGCTTTGATGACTCGGCAACCGCCACATCGCCATACTTCTGAGCTTCTTTATATGCTTTTGTCGAAAACTGCCCTGAAAGAATATAGTCGGCTTTTTTATTTTTGTTCATAAGGTTTAGGGGTACTGCGGCGAATTGAGTTGAGGCACCGCCTTGCAAAAACAGAACCTTATAGCTTTGGGGAATTTCCATAATTTCACGAAGCAAGGCTTCTGCTGACTTGATAATTTCCTCATAGTCCTTGCTGCGATGACTCATTTCCATAACACTCATTCCGCTTTTGCCATAGAGAATAAGCTCACGTTGCGCCTTTTCCAAAACGCACAGCGGTAGCATAGACGGTCCGGCTGAAAAATTGTAAACTCTACTCACTAAAAAATCACCTCTAAAATTTATTATATTCAGAGCTTTTTTGTGTATAGAATAAAAAACACAGAAAAAAGTTTTACATTAATGCTTTGGCTAAGGGGTACACGCCTAAGAAAGCGGTAATAAGCACACAGCACCTTGCCGAATGGGCAAGATGCTGTAAGAAATCAAAACTTTGGCTAATTAAGTATAACTATCTTCTGGGTTATAGATTTTTTAATTAAATTTATTTGGTTATAAAATGCTTCATAATGCTGGGGCCGTTTTCAATGAAAACTCCTGTTGCCTTAGCAGTTTCTTCGTTAATTGTTTCAACACCATTTTCCGGTGCATTTTTATGATATATCATATATGGCACAGGATCTCTTGCGTGAGTCTTTGTTACAATAGGTGTTGGGTGGTCGGGGAGAATCATAATTTTATAGTCGTCATATTTCTTAAGACCCTCAAGGAGTATTGAAAGCACCTTTTCATCAATAAGCTCAATTGCACGGACTTTGTTTTCAGGCTCGTTTCTGTGTCCGCACTCATCGGGAGCTTCAATATGTATATATACAAGGTCGTTGCCACTTTCAAGCTCTTGGAGAGCGCAAATTGCTTTGCCCTCAAAGTTAGTGTCAATATATCCTGTTGCACCCTCAACCTCAGGTACGCTCATTCCTGCACTTATGCCAATGCCTTTCAGAAGGTCAACCGCTGAAATAACGCTGCCCTTTATGCCGTAAAGGCTCTCAAAAGAGGGGAGTATAGGCTTTTTGCCCTCGCCCCAAAGCCAAATTGAGTTGCCTGGACGCTTTCCTTCGGCAATTCTCTTTTTGTTTATTGGGTGGTCTTTTAACACATCGTAGCTTTTTTTCATCATCGCTATAAGCTCTGCAGCATTTTCGCTTTTGCTGAGATATTCGCCAACAACCCTGCCGCTAATATCGTGGGGCGGAGTCATGTTGCCAAGATCTGTTGTTCCCTCGCGTACCACAAGACAATGGCGATAGCTCACGCCACTGTAATATGTATATTTTTCATTGCCGAAAGCTTCCTGAACACTTTTAATAAGCTCAGCGGCTTCTTCAGATGATATATCACCGGCCGAGTAATCAACCATAGTTTTATCTTCATAATTGTCTTCGTCGGAAAGAGTGACAAGATTACAGCGAAGAGTAACATCGTCATTTCTAAGCTTTACGCCGATGCTCACAGCCTCAAGAGGGGAGCGACCGGTATAATATTTCATTGGGTCGAAGCCCATAACGCTCATATTTGCGACATCACTGCCGGGCTTTAATGTGTCATGCACAGTTTTAACAAGTCCGACCTCCGATTGTTTTGCAAGTGAGTCAAAAAGTGGCTTGTTAGCGCACATCATAGGGGTTTTTCCGTTTAATGCAGGCACGGGATAGTCAGCCATACCGTCATATAAAACAACTACATATTTCATGTTAGTTCAGTCCTTTCAAAAAGTTACTACAATATTTTATCACAGATTATCTTGCTTTTCAATACCTTTGAGTAGGCGGGAATGGTATAGGCAGAAATAAAATATCACCCGCCGAATAAAGCTGTGAGATAAATTAAAAGGGATTTAATGCCATGCGACAATAAATCCCAATTTGTGTTAATTAATATGTTCCCTAAAATCAGTTAGAGCAATCATTTTCTTTTTTTGCTGTATTTAAAAACTGCACTTATATATTCGTTGTCAAAATAGGAATCATCGTCCTTATATAAACCGGGCGGCATATCAGGGCAAGGAAAAATTTTATCGCCATGCCTATCAAGAAGTTTTTCAAATGAATTTCCTGCAAAGCCGATAAACCTTTTAAATACCTTATAGCCAATAGTACCTATTATCGCAAGAACAAGCAAAATTATTATCGTCGGCACTGTGAAAGTTATAAGCCCGGCAATAACTGTACCAATACAAATAAGAGCAAGAATAACACAGCATATGCCGGTGAATATATCATCAAGCTTATCTGCCACAGATATAGCCTTGCCTAATTTATTTAGCTTCTTATCATAACTATCGAGCTTCTTTTCGTTTTGAGATAGCTTTTCTCTGACTGCTTTTTCATTTTTAATTGAGTAAGTTGGCTCAGGTAAAATGAAATCATTAGCTGTAGCGACAACTCTTTGATAGCTTTCAAGGTTGTTGCCTCTTGAAGTTTCAACCTCTAAGACTATTTGTGTGTCCTTTTCTAAAAGGAAATCATATTTTGCCTCAGTGATGAACCTGTGATAGGCTGTCATACCACGCTTTTCGGAAAAGGTTTCATATGAATATTCCTCGTCGGTGGTCAATTTCAAGTTCACTTCATGGCTCTGAATGGAGTATATCTCGCTGCTTTTGGGTGGCAAAAAGTAGGATAAGCCGTTTAAGGTGACTATTATTTTTTTGCTTGACTGATTTTTAAAATATATGTTCATTTTTACCTCAATATCAAAAAAGGCGGGTATAAGTTTTCTAAAAGGAAAAGATATACCCGCGTACAAACATTAAACGTTAAACAGGAAGTGAACTATGTCGCCGTCTTTCATAACATATTCCTTGCCTTCACTCTTAACAAGACCTTTTTCTTTTGCTGCTGCAAGAGTGCCGCAAGCCATAAGGTTGTCGAAAGACACAACCTCAGCTCTTATGAAGCCTCTTTCAAAGTCAGAGTGAATTTTACCTGCTGCTTGGGGTGCTTTTGTCCCCTTCTTAATTGTCCAAGCTCTAACCTCCGGTTGGCCGGCAGTGAGATAGGAGATAAGACCGAGCAAGTTATAGCTTCGCTGAATGAGAAGGTCAAGACCGCTTTTCTCAACACCTAAATCTTCAAGGAACATTTCCTTATCCTCTTTTGAAAGTGGGGAAATTTCAGCCTCAAGCTCTGCACAAATGGGAAGCACTTCACTGCCTTCGGCTGCGGCAATTTCACAAACTGCTTTATAGTTTTCGTTTGAGTCAATGCCGTTTACAAAGTCGTCCTCGCTCATGTTGCAAGCGTAAATAACAGGTTTAGATGTGAGAAGGGCAACAGTGTCAAGTATAGCCTTTTCATCTTCGTCGCACTCGATGCTTCTTGCAGTTTGCTCGTTTTCGAGAGCCTCTTTAACTCTCTTGAGGAACTCATATTCTGCTGCAAGACTCTTGTCGCCTTTCATTGCTTTTGATGTTCTGTCAAGTCTTCTCTCAATCATTTCAAGGTCTGAGAGGATAAGCTCAAGGTTAATTGTTTCGATGTCACGCTTAGCGTTAACACTGCCATCAACATGGATAATGTCATCGTTTTCAAAGCAGCGCACAACATGAATGATTGCGTCAACCTCTCTTATATGTGACAGGAACTTATTGCCCAAACCTTCGCCCTTTGATGCACCTCTGACAAGACCTGCAATATCAACAAATTCAATTGTTGCCGGAGTAAATTTCACTGGGTTATACATTTCTGCCAGTTTATCGAGTCTTTCATCGGGTACTGCAACAACACCTACATTGGGTTCAATTGTGCAGAAAGCGTAGTTAGCGGACTGAGCACCTGCATTTGTGATTGCGTTGAAAAGTGTGCTTTTACCCACATTGGGTAAACCAACGATACCTAATTTCATTTTATTACCTCTGATTTTTTATTTTGTTGCCTCAACAAGAGCCTGTTGAATATCGGCAATAATATCTTCAACATCTTCAATGCCTACTGACAGACGGATAAGGTCACTGCTTACACCTGCTTCATCAAGCTGCTTGTCTGTGAGCTGTCTGTGAGTGGTTGAAGCCGGGTGAAGTACGCAGGTTTTGCTGTCGGCAACATGAGTTACGATTGAAGCGAGCTTCAAGGAATCCATGAATTTTGTTGCAGCCTCTCTGCCACCCTTAACGCCAAAGGAGATTACACCGCAAGTGCCGTGAGGCATATACTTCTTTGCAAGCTCATACTGGGGGTCACCCTCAAGGCCGGGATATGATACCCAAGAAACAAGCTCATTATCTTTAAGATATTTAGCTATTGTCAGTGCGTTGCTGCAATGTCTTTCCATACGAAGTGCAAGAGTTTCAAGACCTAAATTGAGAAGGAAAGCGTTTTGCGGGCCGGGAATTGAGCCAAGGTCACGCATAAGCTGAACAACACATTTTGTAATATATGCGCCTTTGCCGAAACGCTCGGTATATGTGATGCCGTGGTAGCTGTCATCGGGAGTGGTAAGGCCGGGGAATTTATCGTTTTGAGTCCAATCGAAGTTACCGCTGTCAACGATTACACCGCCAACCTGAGTAGCGTGTCCGTCCATATATTTTGTTGTTGAGTGAGTGACTATATCTACGCCATATTTGAAAGCCTGGCAGTTAATAGGTGTGGGGAAGGTGTTGTCAACGATAAGGGGTACGCCGTGTTTGTGTGCAGCGTTTGCGAATTTCTCGATATTAAGCACCTGAAGTGAGGGGTTTGAGAGAGTTTCGCCGAAAACAGCTTTGGTGTTTTCTTTAAAAGCAGCTTCAAGTTCTTCCTCTGAGCAGTCAGGTGTTACGAAAGTGAAGTCGATACCCAGCTTTCTCATGGTTACATTGAAAAGATTAAAGGTACCGCCATAAATAGCTGAAGAAGCAACAACATGGTCGCCTGCTGAGCAGATATTAAAAATAGCGAAGAAATTTGCTGCCTGACCCGATGATGTGAGAACTGCGGCAACACCGCCCTCAAGATCTGCAATTTTAGCAGCTACACAGTCATTAGTAGGGTTTTGAAGTCTTGTGTAAAAATAACCTGAGGCTTCAAGGTCAAAAAGCTTGCCCATTTCAACGCTGGAATCATATTTATAGGTTGTGCTTTGATAAATCGGGAGCTGTCTTGGCTCACCGTTTTTGGGAGTATATCCGCTATGGATACATTTTGTCGCAATTTTGTATTCGCTCATATAAATCCTCTTTTCTGAGTTTGATATTCTTAATTTCACTCAATTATATTACATTATCGCCTTCAAGTCAAGAGCTTTAAGGTGGTATAAAAGCAGTGAAGCTATAAGTTTTGGTTCTTCTTTTTTTGGTACTAATTGACCTTGTGCCAATTCTAAAGAATATGCCTCACACGACAAAACGGACAAGTCCTACACCTGTCCGTTTCGCATATTATTATGTTTTATCTGTTTCTGATAAGTGAAGCTAAGAGATTAAACAATGCTCTTAAGAATCTGAAAAGATTTGCTAAAGGATTGCTTGACCATGCGTTTGTACCCTCGTCGGGAGTAACCTCAGCATAGTTTTTGCTGTAATCCATAAACTGAGGAAGTGAGCTTGTGAAAACTGTAAGCTTTCCGTCTGAATCAAAGAACTCCTGACCGAGCTGAGTTATTCTGTTAGTGAAGTTGTCATGCTCGATATTCTTAATAAACCATGTTGTGTCAGGGAAGAGGCAGGTTGAAGCATCGATATGTAAATCAGCTGAGATATACTTATCGGTATCGTTAAGCTTAGCTTGTACATAATACTCATCGCTAAAGCTCTTGCCAAAGTCTGTAGCTGTTGCGCCATAGGAAGCGTCGGATACAATACCTCTTACATCGCCTGTTACCTCTGAATTCTCAAATAACGGGAAGGTGATTGAGCCATATTTTGCGAAAACAGCTGTCTTAACGCCCATACCGTCAAGCTTCTTTAAAATTGTCTTATAAGCCTCGTCCTTCATAATGAGGTTGTAATATGCGTCTGTCTTAGCAATAAGACCTGCATATTCCTGTTTAAGCTCATCTGTATAGAAAACAGTGTTAATAGCGTCCTCATAATAGTTGCCCATGAGTGACCAATAGCAAAGAGTACGACCATAGGTTGAGCAAAGAGCAAGTCTTGATATAAGCTCAGGGACAACCTTTTCATAAATCTTTTCAATTGCGTCAACACCAAGGCCGAGAACCTTAGCTGAGTTAAGGATTGAAACGAGAGCTACAGCAAAATCCTCCATAACAGGGTCATCGAAAAGCTCTGAGCCGTTGAGATAATATGTTACAAAGCGGTCGATTTTATCTGCGTCAAAAACAATGTGGTTTGATAAAAGACCTGCACAAAGAAGCTCGCCGGCAAGGCTTGATGTGTCATGTACCATATGGTTAACAACAAAATAGCCATCACCATAGTCACCGTTAAGGCTCTTTGCGACATAAGCCATTGATACGTTTACACCGTAGCAACGAGCATAAAGGTTGACCTTCTTTGCGCCTGTAGCTGCTAAAACTCTGTCGATATAAACCTTGAGCTGATCTGCGATCTCGAGAGGTGATAAACGCCAGTCATAGAAGAATTGATATGCAGGAATGCCTAAATAGGTTTCCTTTTGAATAGCAACTGTCTTATAATCCCACAAAATATGTGAGCCGTCAGTTACTTCGCCGTTTTTGTCAAGGAGATTATCAGCGTAAATCGGAGCAAAGGCTTCCTCAAAGGAATCAATGTAACCACTGTAATCATCTGTAATAAGAGCAGTAGCAAGCTCCTTGAGTACCGGAGTCATATGCTCTGTTAAATAGCCTAATCTGTCAATGTTTCTCTGGTCGCTTAAAGGATTGCCGTCCTTATCATAAAGGGGCGCAGTGCCTCTACCGCGAACATAAATTGTTACAACATCTTCACCTGTTATAGCAAAAGCGGGCATAGCAAGTGAAAAAATCATAAGAAAACATAGTAGGATAGAGAGAAATTTTTTCATATTAACTACCTCTTTCTAAAAAAATTACTCTTGAATTATACTCGTGTTTAGTGGTGTTGTCAATAGTGAAATTACGATTAATTAATGATTTATTCATTGATTTTCCAAAGTCATAAAATAAAGAGCCTTCTGTGATTTGACTTACAAAAAGGCTCTTTAGTTATTCACATTATTATTTGTTTTAAACGGTAGCGTTATTCAATTTCAGCTGTCTTAACTTTTTCAAATTCATCCTCGATTTCCTTTGAGGGCTTCTTTGTCAGAAGTGACACAACAACAATAACGATGCTTGAGAAAAGGAATGCAGGAAGAAGCTCATAAATTGCAAATACACCGCCTAATTGAGGATTGAGTACAAGCTTCCAGATAAATACCATTGCTGCGCCTGATACCATACCGGCAATAGCACCGGGATAGGTTGTTCTCTTCCAGAAAAGTGAGAAAAGCATAATAGGTCCGAAGGTTGCACCAAAGCCTGACCATGCGAAGGAAACGATATCGAAAATTACACTGTCCTCGTCCCATGCAATTGCAATGCCAATAATAGAGATGATTACAAGGGTAATTCTTGAAATATTCATGACAACCTTATCATCTACAGGCTTTTTCTTGAGTTTAGTAAATGAAGCTTCATAAATATTCTTTGCAAAAGCAGACGAAGCAATGAGAAGATATGAGTCAGATGAGCTTATAGTTGCAGCGAGAACGCCTGCAAGGACGATACCTGCAAGAAGTGCCGGAAGAAGATGCTCCGAAAGGTTAATGAAGACATTTTCTGCTCCACCGCTGGTGAGAAGATTCTCCTTTACCGGGAAAACAGCTCTGCCTATAACGCCGATACATACAGCGGCAAAAAGTGAAATAAGAACCCAAACTGTTGCTATACGGCGTGACTTTTTAAGCTCGCTTGTCTTTCTGATTGCCATAAATCTTAAAAGAACCTGAGGTATACCGAAATAGCCCAAACCCCATGATGCAGTTGAAAGAATTGTCAAAAGACCGTATTCCTTTGCAGGGCCAAATTGAGGTACACCGTTTATAACCTGCTGAACGCCCTCTGCGTCTGTGATAGGTGTTGCCATGTTTGTAAGTGAAAGATAGCCGGGAATTGCCTGAGCATTTGATATAACTGCATCAATGCCGCCTGCGTTAATAGTACCTGTAACGAGAATGGTAATAAGAGCGAAAACCATAACCACAGCCTGCATAAAGTCTGATGCGCTCTCGGCAAGGAAACCGCCAAGGAAGGTGTAAACCACAACAAAAACAGCGCCGACAATAAGCATTGAGTGATAGCTATAGCCAAAAAGTGTGCTGAAAAGCTTACCGCAGGTAACAAAGCAGCTCGCCGCATAAACGGTGAAGAAAATAAGAATAAACAAAGCCGAAAGGGTCATGATAATATTCTTCTTTTCGTGATATCTGTTTGAGAAAAACTCGGGTATGGTAATTGCGTTTCCTGAAACGACTGAATATCTCCTAAGTCTCTTTGCAACAAGGAGCCAGTTGATATATGTACCGGCAGCAAGGCCAATAGCTGTCCACGCTGCGTCGGCAATGCCGCACCAATATGCTACGCCGGGAAGGCCCATAAGCAGCCAGCCGCTCATATCCGATGCCTCGGCGCTCATAGCTGCGACCCACGGTCCGAGAGTTCTGCCACCGATAAAATATTCCTCTGAGTTTTTGCTTGATCGTTTAGCATAAAAAACGCCAATGCCAATGACTATGAGCATATACCCTGCCATGGCAAGAAAGATTTGTAATGTTGATGAATCCATTGTTTTTCCTCCAATTCAAATATTTACAGAAACTTATTTTATCACTTTTTTTTAGCTTTGTAAAGTGCAAAAGAGTGATTTTTGTCTATAATTAGCGAAACCTATATTAACAATTATTTTGAATATTGTTAAATTCCTGTGTAAGGGCTGGATTTTCCTGCATATTTGTGATAGTATTTAAAAAATATAATTAGGAGGCGAAAATGAACTTAGCAAACAAATTGACCGTTTTTCGCGTGGTACTCGTACCCTTCTTTGTCTTGTTTATGCTTTGCAATTTCACTGAATATGACCGCTATATAGCTCTTGGCATATTTGTCATTGCAACTATTACAGACAAGCTTGACGGTACCATAGCAAGAAAATATAACA
>CAYWKY010000036.1:0-13237 GCA_964458915.1 uncultured Faecalibacterium sp. | reverse complement strand
CCCACTGTTTTATTACCTTTCCGCCAGCGGTTTAAAATATGTGTCGTATAAAAACTGCTGATGTTCGTTAGGTGATGTGTCTTCAAAGCTCTCTTTAAATTCAAAAGGAACTTCAATTATAGGCTCATTTTTAAGTGAGTCTGTAAATTTTTTTATAGCCTCGTCGTTTTTAAAGTCAGTGCTGCTTAATATTATTTCATTATCTTTATAGATAATTCTGAAAACCCCATTGTAGCCACCGTGTCTTCCGGTGTGTTCGGGGGTGATTTTCACATAAACAGTGTCATCGTTACAGTTAAACTCAAAATCCGTTTTGCCGAAGATGTTGTAGTTTTTTAATGTAGTGTCGCTGTAAAGAATGGTTTTTGCGTTACAGCCGAAATATGTGAATACCGCAGCTAAGCATATAACTGCCGCAAAAATCGGATAGACAATAAGCCTTGCTTTAAGCCTGTCTTTTTGGCTGACCTCTTCTTGGCAATTAAAAAATGCCGAAGCTTTAGATATTATAACTAATACTATTGCTGCCGACAGGAAAACCCACAGCAGTAAAAATGAAGAAAATATAGTGTCGCAATAAGCTAAGGCTAAGGGGTCTTTAAAGGTAAATCGGCTGATAATGTTATCCTTTAAAACAGCAAAAGCTATTACTAATATTATTAAGACGACTCTGAGAAAATCAAAGTCGTCTTTTTTGCTTAAGGATTTCATTGTTTATTTTACAAACTTTTCTGTGAAAATACGAAGAGCATCTTCTTTTGTAAATCCACCCGGTGAGAAAATAAAGTTAGCCGGTGCTGTAGTGTATCTTTCACAAATAGCCTCTGCTTCTTCTTTTGTCATAACAATTTCAGGTGTATCGGTAAGCTCAGCGACCACCTTTTTAAAGGTGTCAACATCAGTGCCTATTATATCGAAAATACGCTTGGTTTTTTCGGGGCAGTATATAGCTGCTCTGTCAATAAAGTCGCCCATGAAGGTGGTGCAGGCTTTACCATGAGACACGCCGTAGTTTTCAGTTAAAACATAGCCTAAGGGGTGGGGGAATGCAGTGCCGCAATAAGCGAGGGTTATACCTGCGTACAGTGAACCGTAATAAAGCTTTTCACGAAGTGCTGAATCTGGAACTTCCTTTGTTTCGTGAAGGTACTTAAGACCTTCCCAAATAAGAGCGACAGCTTTTTCACCGAACATAGTAGGAATATCGGTGCATTTAACGGACATATAACATTCGATTGAGTGAGCCAAAGCATCAAGAGCAGTTGAAACGGTTACGGAATAGGGCATTGACTCTGTAAAGGTGCTGTCAGCGAAAGCAACAGCCGGGTATGTGTCATCGTAAGCTATGCTCTTTTTTCTGCCTGTTTTCGGGTTAGTTAAAACGCTGATTCTGCCAACCTCACTGCCTGTACCTGCTGTAGTACCAACAGCGATAATGGGGAGAGCCTTGTTTCTGACACTTTCATCGCAGCCGAAAATGTCTTCCATTTCAAATGTGGGGTTAGTTGCGAAAAGAGCAACAGCCTTAGCAGCGTCAATGGGTGAGCCACCGCCAACGCCGATAACAAATTGAGCGCCAAATTCTCTTGCAAGTGCGCCTGCCTCGTGACAGTGATCCAGGCGAGGATTAGGGCCTATTTTGTCATAAATAACATATGCGATTTTCTCTTCTTTAAGGGCAACCTCAATTGCGTTTAATGCACCGCAAAGTCTTGAGCTTTTGCCGCCTGTGACAACGATACATTTTTCGCCGTATTTTTTAAGAACAGCTGAGTTGCCGGAAATACATCCTTTACCACTGATTACATTTACTGGAATCTTAATATTAAAATCCATCTTTTTATCACCTACTAAATTTTATTGTCTTAATTTGGTCAATTATAACAAATTTACAGCGATAATGCAAGTTTTATTTCAATCCCCTTGAAAATTTTGCTTTGTTGGTATAGAATATAAAAATTAAGGGTGATATTTACTATATTATGGTATATATTATTTACAATTTTGGGAGAAATGCCTATGAAAAACAAAAAGAAAATTATTGTTACAGTTGTTGCAGTTATTTGTGTAGCTTTGCTGACAGCTCTTTATTTTTGGAATTTTAACAGAGAAAAGAGATATGATTTCAGCGAAAAAAACACTGTAGCTATGGGTACTATCGTCTCTCAAAAGGTATATGGTGACAGTAGCGCAAAGCATATAGAAAAAATCAATATACTCATAAATTCTCTTGATGATGAAATATCTTGGCGTGAGGACGGCTCTGCGGTGGCAAAGCTTAATTTAGGCCAAAAGGTCATGTCGAAAGAAGTGTCTTCAATTTTAAATAAATGCTGTGACATAAGCCGTGACACCGACGGAGCGTTTGATGTGACTGTGGCGGGCTTAACAAAGCTTTGGAGTATTGGCGAGGACACTCAAAGAGTACCCGAAGATGAAGAAATAAAAGCTGAAATTAAAAATGTTGACTATGAAAAAATTAATATACAAGGCAGCAGTGTCACATTAGACCCAAACACTCAAATAGATCTTGGCGCTGTGGGTAAGGGTGCAGCTTGCGACAATGTTATGACTTATCTTAAAGCCAGCGACATAAAGGGTGCTGTTGTCAGCGTTGGTGGCAGCATAGTTGCCTACGGCTCCTATAATAAAAAAGGAGACAAGTGGAAGATTGCGGTTAAGCATCCGAGAAAGGACAACGAATATTTAGGTGTTATCTCTTTGTCTCAGGGCTTTGTGTCAACCTCAGGTGATTATGAGAGGTACTTTGAGCAAGATGGAAAGCGTTATCATCATATAATTGATGCCAACACCGGGTACCCTGCCGAAAGCGGTCTTATAAGTGTAACTGTGGTTTGCGACAGCGGAATACTTTCAGACGCATTGTCCACTGCCTGCTTTATATTGGGCAAGGAAAAAAGTTTGACTCTTTTAGAAAAATATGAAGCTGCGGCAATATTTGTTGACAGCGAACTTAATGTTTCCACAGTGGGAGATATTGACTTTGAATATTGATAAGCAAATTAAACTTGGTGTGACTAAGGGCGACATTATCCTTATAGTCTGTGTTGTTTTTCTTATCTTCGCTTTGTTTCTTTCTTCTTTTATGGGCGAAAGCTCTGATTTAAGAGCTGAAATTTATCTTGACGGCGAAAAGGTTTATGAAATAACACTTGGCGAAATTGAAAAGGACTACATCTTAAGTGTGGGAAACTGTGAGCTTTCCATTGAAAAAGACGGTGTAAGCTTTATTAGCTCAATGTGTAGGGATAAGCTATGTGTGAAAAAGGGAAAGCTGACGAAAAAGGGTGATGCTATGGCCTGTGTACCGGAAAAGGTAGTTGTCAGCCTTAAAAGCGAAAAGGGTAAACAGCCCGATTCTGTCACTTATTAAGGGGGTAGGACTGTGCAGGCGAAGAAAACCGCATTTCTCGGCATAATGAGTGCCTTGGCTCTGGTCTTAGGCTTTTTAGAGAATATGCTAATTCCCGATATACCCTTTTTGCCTGTTGGCGCAAAGCCGGGGCTTTCAAATGTGGTGACAATGTATGTCGCTTCAGCTATGGGGCTTCCCGGTGCTTTATGTATAACTTTTGTCAAAGTGATTTTTGCTCTTCTCACAAGAGGGGCAACAGCTTCATTTATGAGCCTTTGCGGTGGTGTACTCAGTACAGTTGGAATTTGCATTTTCATAAAGCATGAGGGAAAGATTTTTTCTTTCCTCGGCATAGGAATAATAGGTGCTGTTATGCACAATTTAGGGCAATTGACAGGTGCCGCCCTTATATCAGGCACCTTTGCAATTTTTAATTATGGTAAGTATCTGCTTATTTTTTCTCTTATTACGGGTACAGTGACGGGAAGTATGCTGCTTCTTCTCATGCCTCGCCTTAAAGGAATAGGCAGTCTTAATAATAAAAACTCAGTTGACTGAATCGGTCAGCTAAAATAAAGGGGTTGAAAATATGAAAGAGAAAGTTGGAGGCGTACTTTCGGCTGTCAGACAAGGTCGTGGCGGTGTAAGTGTGTCACACAACAAAAACACTGCTGAAATGCCTGTGGAAAGAATGCCGGCACCTGAAAAGGTAGTGCTTTCAATGCAACAGCATATCGGCGCACCGTGCAATCCCATCGTTAAGGTGGGCGACACTGTTGCAGTGGGTCAAAAAATAGGTGACACGGATAAATATGTTTCTGCGCCTATTCACGCAACAATATCCGGTATCGTTACGGCAGTTGGAGACATTAAGCTCGCCAACGGAATAGTAACAAAGGGTGTCACCATTGAAAGCGATGGCGAAATGAGAGAATATGAGGGTATTAAGCCACCTGTTATAACTAATAAGCAGGAGCTTTGTGCTGCAGTTCGTGAATCCGGACTTGTTGGTCTTGGTGGCGCAGGTTTCCCGTCTCATGTTAAGCTGAATATACCTGATGATAAGGAGATTGACACGCTTGTTGTCAACGCAGCTGAATGTGAGCCTTATATAACAGTTGACTATCGTGAGTGTATAGAGAACGCCGAAAATGTTTTAAAGGGTGTTGAGCTTTTAAGAGACATTTTAGGCTTTAAGCAGGTTATTATCGCAATTGAGGACAATAAGCCTAAGGTCTTCAAAATAATGAAAGAAATAGCCGACAGAGATAATGATGCAGGCGACACAATAAAGCTGATGACACTTCGCTCAAGATACCCTCAGGGTGCGGAGAAAATGATGGTGCTTTCCGCTACAGGCAGAAAAGTACCACCGGGAAAGCTTCCGGCAGATGTGGGTTGTGTTGTTATGAATGTTGCCTCAGTTGCCTTTATAGCCAGATATGCGAAAACCGGAAAGCCGCTTGTAAGCCGTTCAATTACTGTTGACGGTGACGCTATAAGAAATCCGAAAAATCTCAGAGTGCCGATAGGTACCAACATTGGTGATATTATTGACTATTGCGGTGGCTTTAAATCGGAGCCGAGAAAGATAATTTCAGGTGGCCCGATGATGGGTATAGCGATTTGCGACACAGAAGCGCCAATTTGCAAGCAAAACAATGCGCTGCTGGCCCTTAAGGATCAAAAAGACCTTATTAAAAAGGAAAGAGACTGTATTCGCTGCGGCAGATGTGTAGATGTTTGCCCCATGAGCCTTATGCCGACACTTATTGAGCGTTTCGCTAAGGTTAAGGATGTTGACAGACTTAAATCTATAGGTGTCAATGTTTGCATGGAATGTGGCTCTTGCGCTTATGCTTGTCCCTCAGGCAGACCCCTTGTTCAGTATATGAGACTTGCTAAGCAGGTGCTTAGAGAGGAGAGTGCAAAATAATGGCAAAGAAATTGACAGTCAGCGCATCACCTCATGTGCGCTCAAACGAAACGACAACAGGCATTATGCTTGATGTTATAATTGCGCTTATGCCGGCTTTAGTTATGAGTATAGTTTATTTCGGCTTAAGAGCTTTAGTGCTGACAGTGGTATGCGTTTGTTCAAGCGTTATCTTCGAGGCACTTTCAAGAAAAATTATGAAAAGACCAAACACAATCGGTGATCTTAGTGCAGTTGTAACAGGTATAATCCTTGCATTTAACCTGCCTGCAACAATGCCCTTGTGGATGGCAGCAATCGGTTCACTTATAGCTATTGTGGTCGTTAAGCAAATGTTTGGCGGTATAGGTCAAAACTTTGTTAACCCGGCAATGACAGCGAGAATTATTCTCATGACATCCTTCCCCACAGCTATGGCTAATTGGGTGGTACCGTTTACAAACACTTGGAGCGCAGACGCTGTGACCTCGGCCACACCTATGGCTACTCTTGCCGGCGTTCACGGCGGAGACATTTCATCTGTCAGTGATGCTCTTCCAACGCTTACACAAATGCTCGTTGGCAATCATGGCGGTTCAATGGGCGAGGTTTGCTCAATCGCTCTTATTTGCGGTGGACTTTATCTTATGCTAAGAAAGGTTATTTCCCCCATAATTCCTCTTACATTTATTGGAACTGTTGCTGTTGTAATGCTCTTTGCAGGTTCCTTTAACCTTGAATTTGTGGCTTATCAGCTTCTCGGCGGCGGACTTATGTTAGGCGCATTCTTCATGGCAACAGATTACACCACATCACCCATTAATAAAAAGGGCAAGATAATTTTCGGTATAGGCTGTGGACTTATAACATCGGTTATAAGACTTTTCGGTTCACTTCCCGAAGGTGTTTCATTCTCAATTATCCTTATGAATATCCTTGTTCCTCACATTGAAAACATGACAACTCCCAAGCCTTTCGGTTCGGTTAAGGAGAAAAAGGAAAAGGAGGCACAAAAGGCATGAAAAACTTTAAGCTAAAGGACATCCTTATTCCTACAGTTGCACTGCTTATAATTTGTCTCGTTTCCACAACTCTTTTAGCTGTGACAAACAATGTCACTAAAGAGAAGATAGCCCTTAACGCTGTTAAAACAGAAAAGGCAAGCCGAATGTTGGTGCTTCCTGAGGGTAAGCAGTTCGGTCAGGTCACTGACTTAGGCGAGGGCCTCACTTATTGTGAGGGTACAAATGACAGCGGTGACATAGCAGGATACGTTTTCACATCCGGAGCTAAAGGCTATGGCGGCACTGTATCTGTTATGATAGGCATTGACACGGAAGGTACTATAACAGGTGTGGAGATTCTTTCACACAGCGAAACTCCGGGTCTTGGCGCAAACTCAGTTAAGCCTGAATTTAAGTCACGCTTTGTTGGCAAATCAGGCACATTAACAGTTGACAAAAACTCAAACGAGGGTCAAAACATACAGGCAATTACTGCGGCAACAATAACATCAAAGGCAGTTACATCTGCCGTTAACGCAGCAACAGCGGCTTTTGACCAAATTACGGGAGGTGCGAAATAATGGCTGAAAAGAAATCATTAGGTAAAGAGCTTACCAAAGGTATTATAGCCGAAAACCCGGTTTTACGCCTTGTGCTCGGTACTTGCCCCACTCTTGCGACAACAACATCTGTTGAAAGTGCAATAGGTATGGGTCTTGCCGCATCGGTTGTTCTTGTTTGCTCAAACATGGCTATTTCCGCCCTTAGAAAGGTTATCCCCGATAAGGTCAGAATCCCTGCCTATATTGTTATTATCGCTTCATTCGTTACAATAGTGCAAATGGTAGTTAAAGCCTTCCTGCCCTCTCTTGATGAGCAGCTTGGTGTTTATCTTCCGCTTATAGTTGTTAACTGCATTATCCTCGGTAGAGCTGAGGCTTTTGCAAGCAAAAATCCCGTTCTCGCTTCGGCGGTTGACGGTTTGGGTATGGGTATCGGCTTTACCGCCGCACTCTTCCTCATGGGTAGTGTTCGTGAAATACTCGGCGCAGGCTCATTCCTCGGAAATAGCATCCCTTTCCTTTCAGAAAATCCCATGCTTATTTTCATTCTTCCTCCCGGTGGCTTCTTTGTTTTCGGTGTGCTGATGGCAACGGTCAACAGACTCGCTGAGAAGAAGGGCAAAAAAAGAGCAGAGCTTAGAGGCTGTGAGGCTTGTCCTATGGCATCATCTTGCGCTCTTAATAAAAAAGAGGAGGTATCAAAGTGATGACAAAAGAGCTTGTATCAATTCTTTTAACAGCTATACTTACTCAAAACTTTGTGCTTGCGAAATTCTTGGGAATATGTCCTTTCCTTGGCGTTTCAAAAAAGCTTAACACCGCAGTAGGTATGAGCGCAGCGGTTATCTTCGTTATGGCTCTTTCAACAGCCGTAACCTATCCTATTAATAAATATCTTCTTGTAAAGTTTGACCTTGAGTATCTTCAAACAATAGTCTTCATTCTTGTTATTGCTGCTCTGGTTCAGCTCGTTGAAATAATTCTCAAGAAGTATATGCCGACTCTTTATAACGCTTTGGGTATTTATCTTCCACTTATTACAACTAACTGTGCGGTGCTTGGTGTTGTAATTCTCAATGTTGACAACTCATATAACTTTGCTCAGTCAATGTTTAGCTCCGTCGGTGGCGGACTCGGCTTTATGCTGGCTATGGTGATGTTTGCCGGTGTTAGAGGAAGACTTGAAAGCTGTGATATACCTAAGTTTATGCAGGGTCTTCCCATTACCTTAGTTGCAGCTTCTATTGTTTCAGTGTCTTTCTTAGGCTTTACAGGCATTGTAGAGAATATTTTCGGTTAAGGAGGCAATAAGATATGAATTCGATTGTTATAGCAGTTGTAATAGTTGCGGTTATCGGTCTTATCGCAGGCTTAGGTCTTGCCGTTG
Source organism: uncultured Faecalibacterium sp. (assembly GCA_964458915.1). Lineage (GTDB taxonomy): Bacteria > Bacillota > Clostridia > Oscillospirales > Acutalibacteraceae > UBA6857. The sequence goes on along the minus strand of CAYWKY010000036.1, from coordinate 4,992 downwards.
CCTCGATCTTCTTTGCGGTACCCGTAGACGAAACAGAAACTAAGGTGCGTGAGTGTCTTCCGGGAGCTAACTGTGGCGCTTGCGGATATACAGGCTGTGACGGCTATGCTGCCGCTTTGGCAAAGGGTGAAACAAAGGAATGTAATCTTTGTGTACCCGGCGGTAACGACACAGCTCAGGCGATAGGCGAAATTATGGGTCTTTCTGCCGGTGAAATAGTACCTCAGGTGGCAGCCGTTATGTGTCAGGGCAACAATGTGAATGTTGAAGAAAAACTGGAATATAGCGGTGTTAAATCTTGCAAAATGGCAACACAGCTTTTCGGTGGACCAAAAACTTGTGTTCATGGCTGTATCGGCTTCGGAGATTGTGTTGAGGCTTGTCCATATGAGGCAATTTTCATTTGCGACGGTGTTGCCAGAATTAACCCGGATAAATGCCGTGCTTGTAAGATGTGCATAAAAGCCTGCCCAAGACACCTTATAGACCTTTTCCCCTTAGACGTAGCTAAAGCCGCAGTGCTGTGTAAAAACCACGACAAGGGCGCACAGACACGAAAACAGTGCAAGGCCGGTTGTATAGGCTGTATGAAGTGTGTAAAAGCTTGTCCGGAGGGCGCTGTTAAGGTGGAAAATTTCTGTGCATCTGTTGATTACAGCAAATGCATAGGTTGTGGCGAATGTCACGCAGCTTGCCCCGTAGGCTGTATAGATATATTTGAGATAAGAAAGCACAGCGAGGCATAATTGAATAAAAGTAAATCGTGAGCATTGCGGAAAGTTATGCTCACGATTTTTTATGTGAATACTTAATAAAGCGGCAAAAGTGAAGCCAATTCCTATTAGGTATTGGCTTATAATATCGCCTTAAAAGGCAGAAAAAGAGAGTATAAAAAGCGCTTTAGCCTTTTATACTCTTTCTTGTTTATATTAGTTTTTAACTGTTATATTCAGCGTGTTCGACATAGCACTGTAGATAGACTCACTGTCATCTTTGATATAGGTGCAAGCTTTGAAGTAGCAAGGCTTGCCGCCTTCAAGATTTTCAAAGGTGTAGCTGACAGTATCGTTGTCTTTAATTGTAACTGCTTTTTCCCATTTCTCGCCGTCAGGTGAAGTGTAAAGAATATATCCGGTTGCCTTTTCTTCCTTAGTCCATCTGAGCTTTGCACAGCCGGTGTCCTTGCTTATAGCGTATAAAAGTGTAACCGGGGCTGTCTCAGTGAACGCAGTGTAGGATTTACTGTAAGCTGTTGCATATGTTTTATCTTTATAGGTGATATATGCTCTAACAGCGAACTTGCTCTGTGTACCTTCGGGGAGGTTTTCGACGGTAAATTCGGTTTTGTCTGTTGTGCCGACCTTAACCCATTTGTTATCTTGTCTGAGATAAACGAAATAACCTTCAGCACCGTCATATTTACTCCATTTAAGTGTGATTGAATCAGACTTTCTTAAGTCATCAATCGAGGTGGGAGTAGTCATTTTGTAGTCGCCTATAGTCTTATAGTTGACCTTGGGAATTTCCTTAGTGGTTTTATAACCACAGTCCTTACAAGTGAGGGTACTTGTACCTGTTTTTGTAAGGGTTGGCTCTTTAGTTACCTTGGTTTTGTAATCATGCTCAACGCAACCTATTGTGAATGTGAGGTAATTACTGTTTTTGTAATTTCCTGTTGCGCTGTTAATAGCCTGAACGAAAACGCTGTAATAGCCTTTGCCATGATAATTTGTGCTTATTTTTTGGCTGAGAGAGGAGGTTTTATAAATTCCTGCGTGCTCCCAATCGTACTTGCCTGTTTTGGTATTCTTTTCAGCTACATATACCTTATATAAGTCTGCGTTTTTGCCTGCTGATGTCCACTTAAGTGTTATGGTGGAATCAAGACTATAGGTTGTTTTGTCCTTTGAGAAGCTGAGAGTCGGCTTGCTCAGACTTTTGTTGCCGTAGGCATTCCAATAAGTGCCGGCAGCTGAATTACCTCTTTGCTTAGCTTTTGAAGCTCTGTTTGCCGGTACTTCAAAATAGTAGCACCAGTAGTAGGCTGCGTTATAAGCACCGCTTGATGAATTTGAAACATTCTTCAGATAATTATAAACCTTTTTATATCCGTTTTTAAGCTCATATTCCAAATATTCCATCTGACCTTTAACGGAAAGGTAGTTATATCCTCTTTTGCTACAGAAATTTTTGAGGCTTGTCAGACGCGAACCATTCCACATACAAAGTCCGCCGGAGAGAAGACCGTTACTGTCGCGAATGACTGTGCTTGATTTGAAGTTCGATTCCTTCTCGATATTAGCCATAATGCCACAGGCTGCTGCCGAGTTGAAGCCGAGTTCCTTTGTGAGATACGAGAAAACTTGGGTTTTGTTGCTTGTGCTTGCGCTTGCTGAGAGTGGTATAACTGTGAGTAGGGTAACAAGAGTCATTACTATGAGAACAACTTTCATTAAAGCCTTTTTCATATTTTATCACCTCTGATATTTTCTTTGTCGAAAAGCGTTGAAAATTAAATGAGCCGGATTATGAGTGTTTCTCGTGTTAACTCATAATACTTTTCGACATTAGCGGCGTGACAACTTTGATAAAGAAAGAAGGACATACACTTTATATTTGCATAGACCTAACTCCGTAACACAATACTCTTTCTTTCTTAATTTTTTTGTTTGTTAATTGGGTTAATAGGGATGTTACGGCTGGTCTCTGACCTTGCAGATGCATGTCATTATCGTCGTCAGCGCTGCCTAAGACCTTCATTTGTGAATGTCTTTTTGCTCATTTCATGTAGGCAACATCGGGTATTATATCTATTTATGACAAAATTGTCAAGTTTTATGCGGTTTTGAAAGGATTTTGCCCCTTTTTCAAAGTGCGAAAAAGAAAGTTAAAAATCGATTTTTAGGTAAAATCTCATAAAAATCTAAAAAACTCACTTAAAATTTAGTGAAAAACTACAAAAACTATAAAAATAGCCGATTTTTACGGTTTTTTAGATGAACTGCACAAAACAAAGCTCTTAGTATTGTGAGTTTTGTACAATACTAAGAGCTTTTTCGTTAAATTAGGTTTAATACGCTTTACCCCAGTAAACTAAATGCTCTGCTTTTTCACCACAGCAGACACATTTGTCTGAAATTACCTCTTGATCTAAGGGGATACAGCGTGAGCCAACGCCTGTAATTTCCTTAACTTTGTCCTCACACTCTTCTTTTCCGCACCACATAGCTTTAATAAAGCCATCGCCTTTTTCATTAAGAGCAGACGTGATTTCGTCAAGAGTAGTGCAAGCATAGGTTCTGTTTTCTCTGTTTTCGAGAGCCTTGTTATAAATGCCGTCTCTAACCTCTTTGAGCTTTTCTTTAACAGTGTCAGCGAGGCTGTCAAGCTTAGCCACACTCTTTTCTCTGTTGTGACGAGTAACGAGAACACATTCGCCGTTTTCTATGTCACGAGGGCCGATTTCAATACGAACGGGTACACCCTTCATCTCATATTCGGAATATTTCCAACCGGCTGAGTTGTTGCTGTCGTCAAGCTTAACTCTGATGCCTGCTGCTTCAAGGTGTGCCTTAAGCTCATTAGCTTTATCAAGAACACCGGGCTTGTGCTGTGCAACAGGAATAATAACTGCCTGAATAGGAGCCACAGCAGGGGGAAGAACAAGGCCGTTATTGTCGCCGTGAGTCATAATGATTGCGCCGATAAGTCTTGTTGTCATACCCCAAGAGGTCTGATGAGGATATTCGAGCTTGTTTTCCTTGCTTTGGTACTGTATGCCGAAAGCCTTTGCAAAGCCGTCGCCAAAATAGTGTGATGTACCAGCCTGAAGAGCCTTACCGTCGTGCATAAGAGCCTCAATAGCGTAGGTTGAAACAGCGCCGGCAAACTTGTCGCTTTCTGTCTTCTTGCCCTTAACAACGGGAATAGCAAGGTATTCTTCGCAGAAGTCAGCGTATACGTTGAGCATTTTCTCTGTCTCTGCAATAGCCTCCTGAGCTGTTGCGTGAATTGTGTGACCCTCCTGCCAGAGAAATTCTCTTGAACGAAGGAAAGGACGAGTTGTTTTTTCCCAGCGTACAACACTAACCCATTGGTTATAGAGCTTGGGAAGGTCTCTGTGTGAGTGGATTATATTTGCGTAGTGTTCGCAGAAAAGAGTCTCTGATGTGGGGCGAACGCAAAGTCTTTCTTCAAGCTTTTCGCTGCCGCCGTGAGTTACCCAAGCAACCTCAGGAGCGAAGCCCTCAACATGATCCTTTTCCTTTTGAAGAAGGCTTTCGGGGATAAACATGGGCATACAAACATTTTCGTGACCTGTTGCTTTAAACATACCGTCAAGAATTTTCTGAATGTTCTCCCAAATTGCGTAACCGTAGGGGCGAATAACCATACAGCCCTTTACGCTTGTATATTCTATAAGTTCAGCTTTTTTAACAATGTCGGTGTACCACTTGGCAAAATCTTCTTCCATGGAAGTGATATCTTCGACCATTTTTTTATCGTTAGCCATAGTTTTAAATCCTTTCTTAACAGTGTGAAAAAACATATATATAATAGTATAGGATTTTCACTGTATTTTGCGAAGAAAAAAACACATATATAATAGTATAGAGTTTTCTCTTTTTATTCTATTCAACCCACAGGGGAAACTGTGGGTTGAAAGCTTATTTTTGACTTATGCCTTTTTTACTGAAAGAACAACATCGCTGTCTGCTGCCGAAACTGTCTTTGTAAGGTCAGCATCGATTTCTCCGCCGATAATAATTTCATCAGCTAAAAGCTCTTGCTTCATGTAGTCTTTGTTTTCCTCAAGGCATGAAACGATGAAGTCGCTTTGTGATGAAATAGCCATAACAACTCTCTGCTCAACTTCATAGCCGGCTTCCTTACGGATAAGCTGACACTGACGGATAATGTCACGAAGAGTACCCTCTTTAATAAGTGCGTCAGTGAGTACAACATCAAGGGCGATAACTGTGTCGCCTTGAC